>NZ_JBFTRZ010000006.1:0-221815 GCF_056399785.1 Brevundimonas sp. 01N35 | reverse complement strand
GGCCGGCGCAGGCGCAGGCGCGGCCTTCTCAGGCGGCGTCGGCGCGGGGCGCGGCGGCGCAGGCGTCGGCGTGGGCTTAGGCGGCGCGGGCGTCGGCGTCGGGCGCGGCGCGGGGGCCGGAGGGGTCGGCTTGGGCGGCGTCGGCGCGGGCGGACGCGGCGCCGGGGGCGTCGGAACCGGCGGCTTGGGCGCGGGCGGGGTCGGCGGCGGCGGCGTGGGCTTGGGTTCAGGCGGCGTCGGCGCGGGCGGAACCTCGACCGGCGCGGTCGCCCCGTCCTCGGGCGATGGCTCGGGCTGCGGGTTGTCGACCGGGGCGGCGGCGATCACCATCTCGGACACGATCGACACCGGCACCGAGTTCACCAGCGGCTTGGGCTCGTCCTGTTTCGACCACGACACCAGGGCGAGCGCCACCACGCCGGCGTGCAGCGCGAGGGAGCCCAGGATAGCCGGTGACGGACGACGCAAGGGCTCAGCCCTCCGCCGCGTCGTCGGCGGCCGTGTCGGTGATCAGGTTCAGCTTGGTGAAGCCCGAGGCGCTCAGGCGCGCCATCACGCGGGCCACGGCCTGATAGGGCGCGCGGCCGTCGGCGCGGATGAAGACGGCCTTGTCGCGCGCCTTGTCGCCGCCCTCTTCGGCCACGCGAAGCGCCAACGCCTCCCAGCGGACCTCGCTCTCGCCGATGAAGATGGCGCCGTTCTGGTCGATCGAGACCGTGATCGGCTTGTCGGTCGTCTCGACGGCGCTGGCCTCGGTCTTGGGCAGCTCCACCGGCACGCCGACGGTCAGCAGCGGCGCCGAGATCATGAAGATGATCAGCAGCACCAGCATGACGTCGACCAGCGGCGTGACGTTGATCTCGCTTAAGGGACGCTTGCGCGCGCGGCGTCGACCACGCCCGCCGCCCGAGCCGCCTCCTCCTCCACCCATGGCCATGGGTCAGACGCTCCGACGCAGGTTCAGCTCGGCAGACGGCGGCGGCGGCGGCGGGGCCGAGGGCGCGCCCAGACGACGGGCGATGGCCGATTGCAGGTCGTCGGCGAAGGCTTCCAGACGGCCCGTGAACTTGCCCGCCGTCACCGAGAAGGCGTTGAAGGCGATATAGGCCGGGATGGCCGCCGCCAGACCGATGGCCGTGGCGAACAGGGCCTCGGCGATGGCCGGGGCCACGGTCGTCAGATTGGTGTTGCCCGCCGCCGCGATGCGGTCGAACGCGTTCATGATGCCCCAGACCGTGCCGAACAGGCCGATGAAGGGCGAGGCGGTGGCGACCACCGACAACACGCCCAGGCCGTTCTCGATCTTCTGGCTCTCGCGCGCGATCACCGAATCCAGCCCCCGGTCGATGCGGGCGATCAGCATGTTGCCCTGCGTGTCCGTCATGGCCCCGCGCGTCCGCGCTTCGCGCCAGTCCTGCAGCGTCAGCACCAGCATGCGCGGCAGGGGATCGGCGGGCTGGGCCCCCGCTTGCGCGGCGACGTCTTCCAGCGAGCGGCCGCTCTCGACCTGTTTCTCGAACTCGCTCGCCCGGGCGTTCATGCGGGCGAAGCGCACCGCCTTGTCGATGATGATGGTCCACGACCAGACCGAGGCCACGGCCAGGCCGATCATCACCGTCTTCACCACCCAGTCGGCGGTCGCGAACAGCGCGATGGGATTCAGCATGGAGGCGTCGGCGGGCGGGATCATACAGCGTCCTTGGGTCAGTCCGGGTCGTCCGCCTCTATCCAGCGGGCGGACGTGGCGGTTTCATGGCGGCGGTCTAGCGGTCGTCGCGCCCCGCGTCACGGGGGCGATGTCTGACAACCTCGTTATTGCGAGGCTTGAGCATTCGTCCTTCTCCCCTTGAGGGAGAAGTTCACTCGACCGGCTCCGCCTCGCCGCCCTGCACCATCCGCGTCACGGCCATGTCGGCGGTGACATTGCCCAGGGTGCGGAAGATGTCGGGGATGACCTCGACCGCCAGCAGCAGGGGCAGCATTTCCAGCGGCACGCCCATGGCGATGCAGATGGGGGCGATGGAGGCGAAGAAGCTCACCTGACCCGGCAGGCCGACCGTGCCGATGCTGATCAGCATGGCCGTCAGCATGGCGGCGACCAGTTGGCCCATCGACGGCTCGATGCCGAACAGATGGGCGCAATAGATGGCCACCCCCAGGTTGGCGACCGGGCTGGTGACGCGGAACACCGCCACCGCCAGCGGCAGGACCAGCCCCGCCGTGGCGCGCGGCACGCCCAGCATGTCGACCGAGCGCTCGACCATGACCGGCAGGCTGGCCAGCGACGACTGGGTCGAGAAGGCCACGACCTGCGCCGGGGCCGCCGCCCGCGCGAAGCGGCTCAGGCTCACCCGCCCGAAGATCACCGCCAGCGGATAGAACAGCAGGCCGACGCCGATGCAGGCGATGGAGATGATCGCCACATAGTGCAGCAGCACCCCCGCCGCGCTGGCCCCCGCCGTCAGGCCCACGCCCAGCGACAGGGCGAAAACCCCCAGCGGCGCCGCCATCAACACCCAGCGGACGATGACGATCATCGTCTCGCCCACCGCCTCGAAGAAGGTGACCAGCGGCAGGCGCAGCCGCTCGGGCAGGCGCGAAGCCGCGAAGCCGAAGAAGACGGCGAAGACCACGATGCCCAGGATGGCGTCCTCGGCCGCCGCCCGGATCGGGTTGGACGGGGCGATGGTCTTCAGGAACTCGCTGAAGGGAGCCGCCGCGCCGATGCCCGCCGGCGCCGCCGGATGCCCGGCCAGCAGCAGACGCGCGCCCTCGGGGTCGATGGGCCAGAGGGCGTGCAGCCCATAGGCCGCGGCGACGGCATAGAGGGTGGAGCCCAGGATCAGCACGCCGAACAGCAGCATCGCCTTCAGCGCCAGCCGCCCGGTCCGCGCCGCGTCGGCGATGGAGGCGATCCCCGTCACCAGCAGCGAGAAGACCAGCGGGATGATCGTCATCCTCAGGGCGTTCAGCCAAAGCTGGCCCAGGGCGGCGATGAAGTCCGCCGTGCCGTGGCCGCCGGGCAGGCCCCAGGCCTGCGCCGCCGCCCCCGCCGCCAGCCCCAGGGCCAGCGCCAGCAAAACCTGGGCGCTCAGCGACGCCAGAAAGGATCGAGCCATTTTCATACGGCCACGCTAGCAGCGCCCGCGAAACGCGCCAGCCGCTTTCTGCATCCGCCCCGAACGCAGAAAGGGCGGCGAACCGAAGTCCGCCGCCCTCTCCTCAACCTGAAATCAGGTCAGGCTTAGAAGGACTTCGTGAGGTTCACGAAGGCCGTGCGGCCCAGGTAGTCGTAGCCCGAGTACAGCGGGGCGTTGCCGACCCGGTTGTACACGCCAGCCGAGATCACCGGCGGGTTTTCGTTCAGCAGGTTGCGAACGCCGGCCGTGACCGTCCAGCCGTCGGCCCGGTATTGGACCGAGGCGTTGTGCTGGAAGTAGTCGCCGACTTCGAGGTCGTACTGGCTCGTGGTCGGGTTTTCTTCATAGTAGGCGTAGCTGTCCGTGCCCTTGATCCACTCGACGCCGTAGCGCACGCGCCATTGGTCCCAAGCGTAGGACACATCAGCCGTCCCGGTGAATTCCGGGTTGTTGACCATGCCCTTGACGTCTTCCAGCGGGTCCTCTGCGAACAGCTTGCTCGAGACTTCCGTGTACTGGGTGACGCCCAGGTTGAACAGCGCGGTGCCCGGACCGACGTCCTTGCGGTAACGCAGGGTGTAGTCGAGGCCCTTCACGTTGTCGGTGGCCAGGTTCACGTAGCTGTCGTGGACGGTCAGGGCGTTGTTGGCCTTGTCGCGTTCGATCAGACGGCAGAAGCCGGTGTCGGCGGCGAAATCGCCCGGGTTGGAGTCGTAGCAACGGGTCAGGATTTCGCCTGCGCCGGTGCGCGACACGCCGTTTTCGACTTCGATCTCGTAGTAGTCGACGGCGAAGGCCAGATCGCCCCAGCCCGACGGCAACGGCGGCTGAAGCACCAGGCCGATCGTCATGTTGGTCGAGGTTTCAGCCGCCAGGCCGGCGTCGGCGCCGCCCGCGGTGATGACCTTGACGCTGGTGGTCGACTGGAAGTCGCCCGCCAGACCTTCGGCCGTGCAGTTGGCGACGCGGTTCGGGTTCACGCCCGGCGCGCCGTAGTTGTTGCAGCGGTCGTTGGTGTTCGACAGGAAGCCGGTCGTGGCGCCGACGAACTGCTCGAACAGCGCCGGAGCGCGATACGAGGTGCCGTAGGTGCCGCGCAGCGTCACCCAGTCGATCGGACGATAGACCAGGCCGATCTTGTAGGTCGTGTCGTCGCCGTACGAGTCGTAGTCCGTGTAACGGAACGAACCGTTCAGCGTCAGTTCCTTGGCGAACGGGGCGTCGCGCAGCAGCGGCGCTTCGATTTCACCGAAGGCTTCCCACACCGCGTCCGAACCGCGGGTGATGGCCGAGGTCGAGTAGTTGTAGGTGTTGCCCGTCTGCGAATCGAGGCCCGGGACGTCGTTGATTTCCGACTTGCGGTACTCGGCGCCGAAGAAGCCCATGACCTTGCCGGCCGGCAGGTCGAACAGCGGGCCGTCGATGCCGAAGCTGGCGACGGTTTCGGTGAACTCGGTGATGCCCTTGACCGGACGGAAGACGTAGTCGACCCAGTCCTTCGGCAGCACGCCGGCGATGGTCTGCGTGCTCAGAGCCGGCGCCGCGACGCAGCCCGGGTTCGAGGCCAGTTGAGCGCACTGGAACTTGCCCGGTGCGGTCTGGACGACGTCCAGGCTCTCGATCAGGCGGTTCGTCAGGAACTGCTCGCTGGTGTATTCCGAACGCGAACGCGAATAGCTGAGCGAGGCGTCATAGCGCCATTCCGGAATGAAGAAGTCGCCCTTCACGCCCGCGACGTAGCGGCTGAAGTTCACTTCCTGTTGGGAATGGTCGTTGCCGAAGCCGATGAAGGCGCGGACGCCGACGTCCTGTTTCTTGTTCAGGCCCTGGTCGGCGAAGGCGGTGCTTCCGGCCAGGCTGGACGGGATCAGCGGGCTGCCCTTGGCGTAGTCGAGCGCCAATTGCTTGTAGCCGGTCTGCGACGACTTGCGCTGGTTGAACAGGACTTCGCCATAGACTTCGGCGTTGCCCAGGGCGTTCAGCTGATAGCCGCCTTCACCGTAGATGGTGTTGATCTCGACCGGCGAGATCAGCGACTTGTTCAGCATCCGGTCTTCGAAGGTGTCGCGGACGTTGATGTTGTTGGTGCCGCCGCCGACGCCTTCAAAGCCGACCAGGCCCGTCGTGACGCCTGCGTTCGGACGCCAGCGGTTGAAGGTGGTGCCGGTGGCGCCAGCCGCAGCGACGCCGGCCAGGGAGTTGGTGCCGATCGTGTTGATCGTCACGCCGTTCGAGCCGGTCGTGGTCAGCGGATAGCACTTCGACTGGCCGGTCAGCGGGTCGATGTAGTCCTTGTTGTTGCGGAAGCCGTCGGTCTGGCAACGCGTGAACTCACGGTCGCGCAGGGTCAGCTCGTCGCGCTCGTAGCGCTCGATCGAGCCGGCGGCGCGCCAGCGGTCGCCACGGGCGCCGGCCGTCAGCGAATAGCGGCTCGAACCGCCGGCGCCGTTGGCTTCCAGCGGCTCGTTGCGCTGGGCTTCAAAGGTCAGGCCCTCGAAATTCTTGCGGGTCTGGATGTTGACCACGCCGGCCACGGCGTCCGAGCCGTACACCGACGAAGCGCCGTCGCGCAGGACTTCGACGCGGTCGATCATGGCGGTCGGCAGCACGTTCAGGTCGGCTGCGCCGACCGAACCGCGCGAACCGGCGGGCGAAACGCGACGGCCGTTCAGCAGCACCAGGGTGCGGCTCGGGCCCATGCCGCGCAGACCGATGGTGTTGGCGCCGGGGCCGCCGTTGGTGACGTAGCCGCCGTAGGAGTTGTTGATCTGGGCGGTGCCGCCCGTGACGGCGGTGCTCTGCAGGGCTTCCGTGGTCGAGGCGAAGCCTTGCAGCGTCGCTTCTTCGCGCGTCACGACCTGGGTCGGCGACGGGGCGTTGAAGTTGTCGCGGCGAATGCGCGAGCCGACGACGACGATTTCATCGACGGAAGTGGTTTCCTGGGCGGTATTCGTTGCGTCCTGAGCGAACGCGGCTCCCGGAGCGAGCAGGGTCAGCGACAGGGCGGCAGCGCCAGCCACCATCGTCGTGCCCAGCAGGTAGTCTTTACGAGTGCTCATATGCCTCTATTTACCTGTGAATATTGAACAGCAAATACGGCGTTACGTGAACGCCGCTTCGTATACCAATGTTCGACTCTACGTTTCTTGGTTGCACTAACGGCTATGGAAAGCGTCACACAAGGGCAACAGATATCTTTCCGAAAAGCGACGATCGACGGAAAGCTGCGTCATTTTTGACGCCAAGGAACCGATTTTGAACCACAATTCGTCTATTTATGGCTAGATTTAGCCAAATCTGGCCCGCATTGCGGCGTCATTCGGCCGGAATATGGCCAAGCTGGAGCCGTACGGCGGCGAAGACGCGGCCCTCGCCGTCGCCGCGCCGCAATCCACGCCCTATGGCGTCAGCCCCCCGCGCGCACTACCTTGGCGTTCATGGCTCGTTCTCCTTCGAAACCGTCCAAGCCCGTCCACGTGCCGGGGCAAAACCCCAGCCCGAACCACGGCGTTCAGGAGATGGCCGCGCCCTTCCTGCACGACGCCCCGCGCGCCAAGGCGGCCAGGGGCAAGGCGGCGAAGGAGCCCATGTTCGCGCCGGTCGTCGGCCCGCGCCTGACGCCGGAGGAGCCGCCGGCCGCGCCGGGCGACTGGGTCCCGCACCGCCCCTCGCGCGAAGGCAAGAAGAAGGGCGTCCCTTTCCGGCTGGAGACCAAATACACCCCCGCCGGGGACCAGCCCGCCGCCATCAAGGAACTGGTCGCCACGGCCGCGTCCGGAGAGCGGGATCAGGTGCTGCTGGGCGTCACCGGCTCCGGCAAGACCTTCACCATGGCCAAGGTCATCGAGCAGACCCAGCGCCCGGCCCTGATCCTCGCCCCGAACAAGACCCTCGCCGCCCAGCTCTATTCCGAGTTCAAGAGCTTCTTCCCCGACAACGCGGTCGAGTATTTCGTCAGCTACTACGACTACTATCAGCCCGAGGCCTACGTTCCGCGCACCGACACCTACATCGAGAAGGACTCGTCGATTAACGAGCAGATCGACCGGATGCGCCACTCGGCCACCCGCGCGATCCTGGAGCGCGACGACGTCATCGTGGTCGCCTCGGTCTCCTGCATCTACGGCATCGGCTCGGTCGAGACCTACACCGCCATGACCTTCTCCCTGAAGGTCGGCGACCAGATCGACGAGGCCAAGCTGCGCGCCGACCTGATCGCCCTGCAGTACAAGCGCAACGACCTCAACTTCGAGCGCGGCATGTTCCGCAAGCGCGGCGACGTGCTGGAGATCTTCCCCGTCCACATGGAGGACCGCGCCTGGCGCATCCAGCTGTTCGGCGACGACCTGGAGTCGATCCAGGAGTTCGACCCCCTGACCGGCAAGAAGACCGCCGACCTGGAGGAAGTCACCGTCTATGCCGCCAGCCACTACGTCACCCCGCGCCCGTCGCTGAACCAGGCCATCACCGGGATCAAGGACGAGCTGAAGGAGACGCTCGCCTGGATGAACGAGAACGGCAAACTCCTCGAAGCGCAGCGTCTGGAGCAACGCGTGCGCTTCGATCTGGAGATGATGGAGGCCACCGGCGCCTGCGCCGGCATCGAGAACTACAGCCGCTGGCTGACCGGCCGCGCGCCGGGCGAGCCGCCGCCCACCTTCTTCGAATACATCCCCGACAACGCCCTGCTGTTCGTGGACGAGAGCCACGTCACCATCGGCCAGATCAACGGCATGTTCCGGGGCGACTACCGCCGCAAATCGACCCTGGCCGAGTACGGCTTCCGCCTGCCCTCCTGCATCGACAATAGACCTCTGAAGTTCGACGAGTGGGACGCCATGCGGCCCCAGACGGTCCACGTCTCCGCCACCCCCGGCCCGTGGGAGATGGAGCGCACCGGCGGCGTCTTCGTCGAGCAGGTCATCCGCCCCACCGGCCTGATCGACCCCCCGGTCGAGATCCGCCCGGTCTCGGGCCAGACCCGCAACCAGGTCGACGACGTCATCGACGAGGTCAAGGCCGTGGCGCGCCAGGGCTACCGCAGCCTGGTCACCGTCCTGACCAAGAAGATGGCCGAGGACCTGACCGAATACATGCATGAGCAGGGGGTGCGCGTCCGCTACATGCACTCCGACGTCGACACCCTGGAACGCATCGAGATTCTGCGCGACCTGCGCCTCGGCGCCTTCGACGTCCTGATCGGCATCAACCTGCTGCGCGAGGGCCTCGACATCCCCGAGTGCGGCCTGGTCGCCATCCTCGACGCCGACAAGGAGGGCTTCCTGCGCTCGGAAACCTCTCTGATCCAGACCATCGGCCGCGCCGCGCGGAACGTCGACGGCCGCGTCATCCTCTACGCCGACCGCATGACCGGCTCGATGGAACGCGCCATCGCCGAGACCAACCGCCGCCGCGAACGTCAGGAAGCCTACAACCTCGAACACGGCATCACGCCCGAAAGCGTCAAGCGCGACATCAAGGAGATCATGGCGAGCCCCTATGAGACCCGCGAGATGGACCGCCTGACCCGCCCCGGCGTGGCCGAAGCCTCCAAACCCTTCGTCGGCTCCAACTTCCAGGCCGCCCTCAAGGACATGGAGGGCCGCATGCGCACCGCCGCCGCCAACCTCGAGTTCGAAGACGCCGCCCGCCTCCGCGACGAGATCAAGAAGATGAAGCTCCTCGACCTCGAATTCGCCAACGAAGCCCTCACCGGCGCCGGCGAAGACGTCGACAAGTCAGCCCCGAAGCGCTGGCGCGCGGAAGCGGCGGCCGAGAAGGCCGAGGCGTTCAGGAAGGGACGGTAGGAGCTTTCCTTCTTCCCTTGCGGGTGGAGGAAGCTCGCATCGCGAACTGACGACGGGTGGCAGCCGGAGGCCGACGGATGAGGGGTCTCGCGACGCCTGTCGACGACCGGCCTTCTTCCGACCGCCAGAAACCCCTCATCCGCCCCTTCGGGGCACCTTCTCCCGCAAGGGGAGAAGGGACGCTGTTCGCTCGCGCTGAAACTGGCTAGCGTCAGCCTATGGACGACTGGCTGCACACCCGCGCCAAGACGATGCGCCGCGAGCCCGCCCTCTATGAGCGGCGGTTGTGGGCCATTCTGCGGGACCGGCGGCTGGAGGGACTGAAGTTCCGGCGGCAGGTCGTGATCGGGCGCTACGTGGCCGACTTCGTCTGCCTGCGCCATCGCCTGATCGTCGAGGCGGACGGCCCCCACCACGACGACCGCGCCGAGGACGCAGAGCGCGACGACTTTCTGCGCGGGCAGGGTTTCCGCGTGCTGCGGTTCCCCAATCAGCAGATCGAGAACCGGGCGCACGAGGTGCTGGCGGCCATCATCGCGGCGGCGGATGCGAAACTGACGCCATAACCTTCCTTCTCCCCTTGCGGGAGAAGGTGGCGGCCGGAGGCCGACGGATGAGGGGTCGCGCGGCGGGTCGACTTCGGGCCTTCATCCAACGTCCAGAAACCCCTCATCCACCCCTGCGGGGCACCTTCTCCCGCAAGGGGAGAAGGGAAACACACGCCAACCTCACCGTCCCAATCCCCACGATTTCCCGCCTTTCCCCCTCCGCCATCCCCTTCCAACTCGCCCTACCTCCCACCTGCCACCCTGCGCTCGTTCCGTCGCATGGAGGGCTCGTGAGGCCTGCGACCTTGCGGGCGGCGGGAGCGGATGGAGCGGGGTCCTTGTCGGGCTGCGCGGCGCCCGCCGCGGTCTCCGGTCAAGGGCGCTGAGCCCAGCGGACAGGTCGCGGCGGGTTCTGGCGCGCGGTTCACAGATGCAGCGGACGGAGTAAGGGCGAACGCCTGAACCTTCGCCCCGTGGTCTCAAGTAGCCCGCAAGGGCGATAGACCACACATCAAGACAAGGAGCCGACGGGACCTAGCGACGGGGCGTTCGACCCGTCCGTCATAGAGGTTCCGGTCAGGGTCGCGGGGGTTACGCGGACCGTTCCAGGAGGCCTGTCGCAAGCAGGCCCCTGCCCGCCGCGGGCGCCGGGGGTAGCCGCTAACAGCGGCGCCTGCCCCGAGCTCGTGGAAGCCCGTCCGCGCGGAGCGTCAGTCGTCGTCGAAACGGTAATACACATCACACTCCGGGCGTCGGCCCGGCGCTCCGCCCAGCCCTCCAACCGCCCGCTGAAAAGCGCGGCGGCGAAACGCGTGCGCCCTTCTCCCCTTGGGGAGAAGGTGGGCGCCGGAGGCGCTCGGATGAGGGGGAGCTTTCCGCGCCCTCGACGCCGACCGTCCGTTCGCCGCCGCCCGCCCCCTCATCCGTCAGGCGACGCCTGACACCTTCTCCCCCGAGGGGAGAAGGCTATTGGAGCAGACATGGCCCCTCCCCGACCGCCGCGCACCGCACCCGTCCCTCACCCTGATGACGAGCCCGACATGCATCCGGCCGAACTGCGCCGGCTGGAGAAGGAATTCTTCGCCCGCGTCGATCATCTGGTCGCCGTCTTTCAGCGCAAGCACGAGGCCAGCGAGCGCCAGAAGCAGGCGCCGCCCGAACCGCCCCTCAACCCCAACGCCTGAGGCTTGGGCGCCACAGGGGCAGGAAACCACGCCCCCCTCATATGAATATGGGGAACGGCGCAGAAATTGCGGCATTGTCGTGTCGAAGGGTGCATCATGTCGAAATCGAACAATCCAGAATCCGACGACCGTCCCAACCTGCGGATCGTCTCCTCCCCCGAGGCCGAGGTCTATGACCTGATGCGTGCGCCAGAGACCACCGCTGAACGCGTCAAACGCCTGCAGGCTGAGGCGCGCGCCCTGGCCCTCGAACAGGTCGAGGCGCTGGAGGAGGTGCTGCTGAAAGCCTCCGAGATGGCCAAGGACATCGCCGAGGGCGGCGAGGCCTACCCCGTCGGCGCCCGCGAACTGGCCCACCGTCTGGTCATGGACCTGCCCGCCAAGGCCGAAACCATGAAGGCCATCATCGCCAAGAGCCATCCATAATTCTTAGGGCGCTATCGCTCGCGACGCGGTCGCTCGCTGCTTGAGCGCGCGAAGCGCCCTTTCCTTCGCCGTCATCCCGGCCGAAGCGTCAGCGGAGAGCCGGTACCGCCTGACGCCGCCGTCAGCGGGTCGGTCAGCCGACGACGTCGGAATATTCCGGATGCCGCTTCAGCCACACGACTGCATAGCTGCAGATCGGCTCCAGCTTCAGCCCCTCGGCCCGCGCGTGCTCGGCCAGGGACTGCATGAAGGTCGACGCCGCGCCCGTGCCGCGCAGCGCCGGCGCCGCCTCGACGTGCAGGATGACCCGCGTCTTGCCGCGCGCGACATATTCGGCCCAGACGCGACGGGTCTCGCCGTCGGCGTCAGGAAAGTCCTGATGGAAGCGACGGGCGGCGGCGTGGTCCTTGAACTCGGTCATGGGCCTAAGCCGGCCGGTCGTTCAGCAGGGCCAGCAGCCCCAGAACGCTCTTCACCGTGAACCAGATCGACACCAGCACCAGCAGGCAACCGAACAGGATCAGGAAAGGAATGCCGATCAGGAAGGCCGAGGCCACGGCGCTGATGGCGATCAGCACCCACAGCGCCGCGCTGATCCAGAAGACAGACCAGAACAGCTTGATCTGCGCCTCGACGTGCTGGGCCGCCAGCCCCGTCGCCGCGCCGCGATTGATATAGGCCAGCCCCAGCCCGACCAGCACCAGCACGTTGGCGCTGGGGATCGACAGAATATAGAGGATCCACGCCACGATCGCGCCGTCGCGCCCCGCGACGGGCTGAACCGAGGTTCCGTTCGGGTCGGTCATGGGCGCAGGCCTTTCAGTAGAAGAGGCGGTGGGGATGGCGGATCGGCCGGCCTTCCAGCAGGTCCTTCAGCCCAATGGCGCCGCGCACGATGGTCCACACCGCCATGACGAACAGCACGAAGACGCCGACATTGATGGCGATCAGCAGGACCCCGGCGATGATCGAGGCCACCGCCGCCATCAGCGTCCGCTGCTGGAAGATGAAATGGCTGCGCGCCAGGGGATCGCCGGGCGGCGCCTGGCGCCAGAGCCGCAGCAGGCCGATCATCGCCGCCACGCCGAAGGTCGGCACGGTGAACAGGATCAGGGCGTATCCGGCGTAAAGCCCCGCCAGGTCGTCCGACGCCCCCGCGCCGTTGCTGATGTCATCGCGGGACTGGATCATCGAAACCTCTTGCAAGGCGCAACAATGGCGGGACGCGCGGCCCCGCGCAACCGAACTTAGCGGGCGCCGGTCGTTAGCGGGAGTATGCGACTTCGCAGCCCGCCGCCGCCGCGCCGGGAATGGCGCCGGGCTTTTCGACCCGCACCTTGACCGCCAGGACGCGCCCGTCCTCGAGACAGGCCAGGGCCACCCGTTCGGCGAAGGTCTCGACCAGGGCGATATGCTCCCCCCCAGCCAGTTCCCGCGCGATCCGGGCCACGCCCTCGTAATCCAGCGTATCGGACAAGCGATTGATCGGCCCGGCCCCCAAGTCCAGATCGACGTCGACCGTCAGGGGCTGCAACCGGCCGTGCTCATGGGCGTGAACCCCGATGGCGGCCTGAACCTCCAGACCGCGCACCAGCACGGTCAGGCCCAGACGGCGCGGCTCGGACGACGGCAGGGGGGCGATGACGGCGCTCACGACCAAGTCTCCGGCGGCAGGATGTCGTTGATGCTGAAATCGGCCCGATCGCACCAGTCGCCCAGCTTCCACGCCCGCTCGGCCTCGGTCAGGCCCCGCGTCAGGACGGTGTTGGTCGGCGTCTCCTCGATGGCCAGTTCGGCCAGTCGAAAGGGCAGGCCCTCAGCGGCGAGGATGGCTTCCAGCTTGCGCCACAGGGCGATAACCAGGGCCTCGGTCGTCGGGTCGCCGTCGACGGTCAGGACCTGGTTCAGCCGCTGCGGCTCGTGCGCCTGGAACCAGGCCAGCAGCGGGTCGGTGCGGTTCAGCTGGAAGGCGTGGTCCAGGCTGCGGTCGACGAAGCCGTGCCAGCGCCGCTTCAACTGCTCGAACGAGGCGGCGTGGTTCGAGACCCCGAAGGCGATCTCGGCCGTCGGCTCCAGCGTCACCTTGACGAACTCATTGTGCCCGTGCGGCACGGCGCACTTCGACCCCGCATCGGCGATCAGCCGATGCGCCATCGAGAAGCGGCGGGTGAACTGGACGGCAGGCATCAGGGGCAAGGGTTCCGAAAACGCGGGCGCTCCATATAGGCGCCGCGAAAGGTTCGCGCATCAACACCCTGACGACGGCGATGTAAAGGCGCGTCCAAGAACGGCGTCAGGGCCAGCCTCAGGGAAGAGGAATTCCGTCAAAGGCGACGTCGCGCCCCCGGCCGATCAGGCTCTCGCCCCCGTCGATGGTCAGGTTCTGCCCCGTCAGGCTGGGCGTCTCGAGGATGAAGCGCACGGTGCGGGCCACATCCTCCAGCGACGCGCCGCGCCCCAGCGGGGTATCGCGCCATGCCGCTTCGTACTCGGCCTCGGTCTGCTCGCCGCTGCGCAGGATCAGGCCGGGCGAGACGCCGCACAGCCGGATGCGGGGGGCCAGGCCCATGGCCAGTGTCCGCGTCAGCCCCGCCAGACCGACCTTGCCGGCCGTATAGGCGAAGAAGTCCGGGTTCGGACTGTCGACCTTGTGATCCAGGATATTGACCACCACGCCCTCGCCTCCCTGAGCCTCAACGGCGGCGGCGAAGTCGCGGATCAGGAAGACCGGGGCGGTCAGGTTGGACGCCAGATGCGCCGCCCACGACGCCTCGGTCAGGGTCGGCAAGGTATCGTAACGAAACAGGGAGGCGTTGTTGATCAGGGCGTCGATCCGCCCGAAGTGGCCGATCACCCGACCGATCAGGCCGTCGCGGTCCGCCGCCTCGTTCAGGTCCGCCTGAAAGGCCGCGGCGCGCACGCCCTTGGCGGTCAGTTCGTCCACGAGGGCGGCGGCGTCATCCGCCCCGCCGCGATGGTGGACGGCCACGTGCCAACCCGCCTCGGCCAGCGCCCGCGCCAGTCCGGCGCCCACGCGTCGCGCCGCGCCGGTGATCAGCACCACCCTGTCGGCGGCGTTGCTCACTCAGTTCGACCTGCGGCGGAAGATTTCCACGCCCGCGCCGGCGGCTTCGGGGAAGATGTCGGGCTTGACGATCCGCACCCGGCAGGCCTCGACCGGCGGCAGGTCCAGACAGACGCCGATCAGGTCCTCGACCAGGGTTTCCAACAGCTCGACATGATCGCGCCCGCGCCATCCGGCCACATGGTCGCGCACCCGGTCGTAGTCGATGAAACCCCCGTCCGGCAAAGGCCAGCGGGCGAACATCTCGACATTGACGATCAACCGCGTGGGGCGCTCAGGGTGCCGCTCCCACGGGTGCAGGCCGATGCGCACATCGACCGCCACGTCCGACAGAAGGACGCGGACATGGTCCCCGGCGGTGCGCCAGTCGAACCCGCCCGCGCCCATCCCGCTGTCGGGCGCGGTTTCAGTCAACCGAACCGAACTCGTAGAAGTTCACGGCGGCGATGACGGCGATGAAGACGAAGATGATGGCGATGGCCAGCATGGGAAGGCTCCTGTTCAAAGGTCCGAATAGAGGCACAGACGCGACTGTTCAAGCCGCTGTCGCCCGGCCTATCGTCGGCGCATGACCACCTGGCGCACGCGAATCGAGCCCTTCACCCGTCCGCTCTTCTTCGCCTGGTCGCGGATGAACCGGGGCATGACCCTGGGCGTGCGCGGCGTGGCGGTGGACGACGAGGGTCGGGTGCTGCTGGTCAAGCACACCTATCTGCACGGCTGGTGGCTGCCGGGCGGCGGGGTGGACCGGGGCGAGACCACCCACGCCGCAGTGATCCGCGAACTGCGCGAAGAGGCCGGACTGATCGCACGCGGCGAACCGCGCCTGATCTCGGTCCACTCCAATGAACGCTTCTTTCCCGGCGACCACGTCCTCGTCTTCCGCATCGAGAGCTTCGAGCTGACCGAACGCACCAGCCACGGCGAGATCGCCGAGATCGGCTGGTTTCCTCCCGAGGCCCTGCCCGCCGACACCCATCGCGGCAGCCGCGACCGGCTGGCCGAGATCTTCGGCGGCGCGTCCTCAGATCCGAACTGGTAGAGCCGCAGCATGCAGATTCCGATCCTTGTCTTTCTGACCATGCTCCTGGCGGGCGCCGCCACGGCCCTGCAGGGTCCGACCAACGCCAAGCTGGTCACAGCGGTCGGGTCGCCGCTGAACGCAGCCTTCATCTCCTTCGCGGTTGGCACGGTGGCGCTGGGCTGCCTGGCCCTGGCGATGCAGACCCGGCCCGACGTCGGCGCGATGAAGGCCCTGCCGTGGTGGGCCTGGATGGGCGGGCTGTACGGCTGCGCCTTCGTCATTTCCGCCGCCTGGGGCGTGCCGCGCCTCGGCGTGGCCACGACCATCACCCTGATGGTCGCGGGACAGTTGGCGCTCAGTCTGGTGGTCGACCATTTCGGCGCCCTGGGCGTTGCGAAACAGCCGCTGAGCCTGGGCCGGATCGCCGGGGTCGCCCTGGTGATCGGCGGCGTGGTTCTGGTTCGCCGGTCGTGAGCCTATATCCCGCCCGATGACCGAGGAGACGACCGACACTCTGGGCGAAGCCCTGCCGCTTCAGGCCGCCGCCCTGATCGCGGACGAGGCGCGTCGCGCGCCGGACAAGCCCGGCGTCTATCGCATGTACGGCGAGGACGGCGCCTGCCTCTATGTCGGCAAGGCCAAGTCGCTGAAGAAGCGCATCGTCCAGTATGCGCAGGGGCGGTTCCACACCCAGCGCATCGGCCTGATGGTATCGCTGACCCGGTCGATGCAACTGGTGGTCACGGCCACCGAGACCGAGGCCCTGATCCTCGAAGCCGGCTACATCAAGCGGCTGAAGCCGCGCTTCAACGTCCTGCTCAAGGACGACAAGTCCTTCGCCGAGCTGATGATCCGCCGCGACCATCGCGCGCCGCAGGTCCGCAAGCATCGCGGCGCCCACACCATTCCCGGCGACTATTTCGGGCCCTTCGCCTCGACCTGGGCGGTCAACCACACGCTGAACACCCTGCAGAAAGCGTTTCTCCTGCGCTCCTGTTCGGACAGCGTCTTCGAGACGCGCACCCGGCCCTGCATGCTGCATCAGATCAAGCGCTGCTCGGCCCCCTGCACCGGCCTGATCAGCCTGGAGGACTACGCCGAACTGGTCAGCGAGGCGGAACAGTTCCTGCGCGGCAAGTCGCGCGCCGTCATCGCCCGCCTGTCCGGCGACATGCAGGCGGCGTCCGACGAGATGGAGTTCGAACAGGCCGCCCGCCTGCGCGACCGCATCCGCGCCCTGACCGCCATTTCGATGGAGCATTCGGTCGCGGCCGAGAACGTGGGCGAGGCCGACGTCTTTGCGCTTCACGCCGAGGGCGGGCAGGCCTGCGTTCAGGTCTTCTTCTATCGCGCCGGCCAGAACTGGGGCGGGCGAGCCTATTTCCCGCGCGTGGACCGCACGGACAGCGACCCCGTGATCCTGGGCGCCTTCCTGGCCCAGTTCTATGAGGACAAGCCGGTCCCGCGTCAGATCCTGACCAATATCCGCCCGCACGAGATCGAACTGCTGCAGGAGGCCTTCACCCTGAAGGCCGAACGCAAGGTCGAGATCCTTCAGCCCCGGCGCGGCGACAAGCAGAGCGTCCTCGACCACGCCCTGACCAACGCCCGCGAGGCCCTGGGCCGCAAGCTGGCCGAGAACTCGGCCACGTCGAAAATCCTCGACGAGGTTTGCGAGGTCTTCGGCCTGGACGCCCGGCCCGAGCGGATCGAGATCTACGACAACGCCCACATCTCGGGCACGAACGCCGTCGGCGGCATGGTGGTCGCGGGACCCGAGGGTTTCCGCAAGAACCAGTACCGCAAGTTCAACATCCGCGGCGAAGACCTGACCCCCGGCGACGACTACGGCATGATGCGCGAGGTCATGCGTCGCCGCTTCGGCAAGATGGTCAAGGACGAGGAGGCCGGCGAGACGGTCGAGCGCCCCGACCTGCTGCTGATCGACGGCGGCGCGGGGCAGTTGGCCGAGGTGCTGGCGGTGCTGGCTGATCTGGGCGTGGACGACATAATCGCCGTCGGCGTGGCCAAGGGGCCGGATCGGGACGCGGGCAAGGAGCATTTCTTCATGCCCGGCAAGCCGCCCTTCATGCTGCCGCTGAAGTCGCCGGCCCTCTATTACATCCAGCGGCTGCGCGACGAGGCGCACCGCTTCGCCAACGGCGCCCACGCCCAGCGCCGCTCGATGGACATCAAGAAGAACCCGCTGGACGAGATCGAGGGCATCGGCCCGGCCCGCAAGAAGGCCCTGCTGCACGCCTTTGGTTCAGCCAAGGGCGTGTCGCGCGCCGGGGTCGCCGATCTGATCAAGGTCGACGGCGTCAATCAGGCCCTGGCCGAACGCATCCACGCCTTCTTCCGCAAAAGCTGAACCGGGTCTAGGAAGGCCGCCATGACCGATCCCCGCGACGAACTGACCCAAGGCTATCACCGCTTCCGCCAGAACCGCTGGCCGACGGAACACGCCGAATATGAAGCCCTGGTCCACGGCCAGAAGCCGCACACCCTGGTCGTGGCCTGTTCCGACAGCCGCGCCGATCCGGCCCTGATCTTCGACACCGCGCCGGGCGAACTGTTCGTGGTGCGCAACGTCGCCAACCTGGTCCCACCCTATCAGCCGGACGGCAAGCTGCACGGCGTCTCGGCGGCGCTGGAGTTCGGCGTCAACGTGCTTCAGGTCAAGCGCATCGTCGTCATGGGCCACGCCTACTGCGGCGGCGTGAACGCCATGCTCAACGGCTCGCCCGCCAACTGTCAGGACTTTGTCGCTCCCTGGGTCGAGCAGGCCGCCCCGACCGTGCGCCGCGTGGTCGAGGACTTCCCCGCCGATCAGGTCGAGCGCGTGGCCGAGGAGACTGTCGTGCGCCTGTCGCTCGACAACCTGCGCACCTTCCCCTGGATCGCCGAGCGCGAGGCGGCGGGCGAGCTGGCGCTCAGCGGCCTGCATTTCGGCATCGCCGACGGCATCCTGTCCAGGCTGACGGGCGCGAAGCGGTTCGAACGGCTGGACTGAGCCGCCCTCGCCCCCACCCTCGCCTCTGACGGCGAACCATGGCACACCGTCAGGCGTTGCAATGGACGAGATGATGACTGCTCACAAAGCCAACCCGATCCCGAACATCCTGACCAGCGCGCGGCTGGCGGCGGGCGTGGTCATGTTCCTGCTGCTGGCCGGGGCCACCAGCGGCTTTCCCTTCCTGTCGGCGTGGCTGAGCCCTGACGACCAGTTCGCCATGTACCGGACCGGCTTCTGGATCTTCGTCATCGCCGCCTCCACGGACTGGGTCGACGGCTATCTGGCGCGGCGCTGGCACGCCGAGACGCGCTGGGGCGCCATTCTGGACCCCATCGCCGACAAGATCCTGGTCACGGGCGCCATCCTGGGCGTGCTGACGAGCGGGTCGGTGCAGCAGATCATCATCCCCTGCGGCCTGATCCTGTTCCGCGAGTTCGCCGTTTCCGCCCTGCGCGAAGCCATGGCCGGGCGCATCAACCTGCCCGTCACCCTGGCCGCCAAGTGGAAGACGACGCTGCAGATGATCGCCCTGGGTTGCCAGCTGTTCGCCCGCAACTGGGACGGCTGGGGCCTGCCGTTCGACTACCTGCCGGCCTTCCAGCTCTTCTCGGACACCCTGATCTGGCTGGCGGCCCTCATCACCCTGTGGACCGGCTGGCAGTATTTCAGCGCCGCCCAGAAGCAGATGCGCGACGCCTGACCGAACCTTTCTCGGTCCCTTCTCCCGATGGGAGAAGGTGGCCCGAAGGGCCGGATGAGGGTCGTCCCTAGCCGTCGGCGTAAGCCGTCTGTGCCACGGCTCGCGCCGACTGAAACCGCAGCCCCTCACCCTTTCGCCTAGACGGATCGCCTTCGGCTCTCCGAGGCTCAAGCCCTCTCCCGCCGGGAGAGGGTTTTATTTGAGCGCCTTTTCCATGACCACGAACGCCAGATCCCGCGTCTGCGGCAGGCCGAAGCGCTCGTCGTCCAGGGGGAAGGGGCGGGTCTCGCCGGTCAGGGCGTAGCCGCGGCGCTCGTACCAGGCGATCAGTTCTGACCGCTGGCGGATGACGGTCATCTCCATGCGCGTCGCGCCGAAACGGGCGACGGCCTCGGCTTCGGCGGCCTCGATTAGGCGACGGCCGAGGCCGCCGGCTTGGCGGGTCGGATCGACGGTCAGCAGGCCGAGATAGGCCAGGCCCTGCCCCTGATCCGCCACCTGGACGCAGCCGGTCAGGACGCCCTCGACCTCGGCCAGCAGGATGGCCCGGCTGGCGTCGGCGAGGATGTCGAGAAGCTCGGCTTCATCGGTGCGCTGGCCGCCCAGCAGGTCGGCCTCGTGGGTCCAGCCCGCCCGGGCAGCGTCGCCGCGATAGGCGCTTTCGATCAGGCGGTGCAGCGCCGCCACGTCCGAAGACGTGGCGGGCCGGAAAGTCGGGGCGCTCAACGACGCGTCCGGCGTTGAGCGGCCTTGGGCGCGGCCACGCCCAGTTCCTGCACCAGGTGATCCATGCCGTAGACGTCGCGCAGGGCTGTGGTCACGGCCTGGGTGGTGACGATGACGCTGCGGTTGACGTTGCGGTCATAGCCGTAGGCGTTGCGCTGGGTCAGGACGGTGGAGTCGAAATTGGCGCCGATGATCTCGCCCTTGGCGTTCACCGCAGGCGAGCCCGACGAGCCGCCGATGGTGTCGGACGAGACGGCCATGTCCATCACCGTGTTCGGATCGATGCGATCCTTGGCGGCCAGCAGCTTGGGCGCGACGTTGAACGGCTCGGCGCCGGTGGCGCGGTCCCACAGGCCGGCGAAGGTGGTGAAGGCGCCGATGCGTTGGCCCGGAACGTCCGTGCCTTCGACCCGGCCATAGGTCAGGCGGAGCGTCCCCGTAGCGTCAGGATAGACGGCGTCGCCATAGGCGGCGAAACGCGCGGCGGACAGGTCTTCCGAGGCGCGGTCGGTCGGCGCCTTGACCTTGTTGTCCCAGTCGGCGCGGATGGCGCGGGCGTCGGCGTCGATGGCCAGGACGTAGCGGATCAGCGGGTCGGTCGAGGCCTGAACGGCGGGCAGACCGCCCTCCCACAGGGCGCGGCGCACGGCGGGATCGGCCAGCTTGGTGCCTTCAATCAGGCGGGCCGACAGAGCCTCGGGGCTTTCCTTGCCCAGCAGGGTGCGGACATAGGGGCTGTCGACGGTCAGCCATTCGCGGGTCTTGGACAGCCACCATTCCAGACGGATCTGCTCCAGCGCCGCATAGGTCGGACGCTCGGCGAACAGGCCGGACTGCACGCCCGGCAGGCGGCTGTCGGCGTACTCGGACAGACGCTGATCCGACGGCTTGGCGCGTTCCTGAGCGCCGCGCACGATGGCCCGCGCCCATTGGAACAGCGACGAACCGCCCGCCACCGAGGTGGTGCCCATGCCCGTGCCGCCCTCAAGCAGGGCCATCGGCGCATAGAGCTCGCGGGCCAGGGGCTGAACGCCGTCCAGCGTGGCCCAGGGGTCCGTCGCGCCGCCAGCCGCGCGGGCGCGGAAGTCGGCTTCGGCCTCGGCCTTGGTCGCCATGAAGGCGGCGTCGGTCAGGGCGCGCATCCGGCCCAGGCCGCGCTTGTAGGTGTTCTCGACGCCGACGATGGGATCCATGGCGATGAAGGCCTGATCGGCGCCTTCCTCGGAATAGCGGATCAGGCGACCGCGCAGTTCGGAGGCGATCAACTGGTCCATCGGCAGGACCACGTCGCGGATGGTCATCAACTGCGACTGGGTCAGCAGGCGCTGGGTCGCGCCGGGGTTGCCGGTGATGAAGACGGGCTCGCCCTCGGTCGGCTTGTTCGGGTTCCAGGTGAAGTGGATCGGCGTGGCGACCGGCTTGCCGTCCTCATAGAGGCGGATGAAGGCCGCATCGATGGCGAAGCGCGGGAAGGAGAAGTTGTCGAGGTCGCCGCCGAAGGTCGCGGCGCGGTCTTCCGGCGCCCAGGCCAGGCGCACGTCGGAGTATTTGCGGTACTTGTAGAGCTTGAACTGGCCGCCGCGATACAGGCTGACGACCTGGCAGCGGATCTTGGGATCATTGCCGCAAGCCTCGGTCTCGATACGGCCGGCCTCTGCCTCGCGGGCCTGGGTGAAGGCCTGGCCGTCCAGGCCCTGACCCGCCTTGTGCAGGCGTTCGGTGACGTCGACGATCTCGGTCAGGATTTCAGCCGAGGCGCCGGGGCATTTCAGCTCTTCCTCGCGGCTTTTCGGCGTGAAGCCGGTCTCGCCGTACTGCTGCTGGGGGGTGGACAGGTTGGCGACGCAGGTGGCGACGCAGTGGTTGTTGGTCATCACCAGCCCCTGGCCGGAGATGACGCCCGCCGAGCAGCCGCCGAACTTGACCGACGACAGGCGGACCTTGTCGAGCCAGGCCTGATCGATCGAGGTCCCCAGCGTCGCATTGGCGCGGGCGATGGGGAAGTTGTCGTAGGTCCACATCCCCTCCTCGGCCCGGGCCGAGGACGCGACGGACGAAGCGGCGGCGAAGGCCAGGACGGCGGCCGAGGCGAAGAGCATGTGACGCATGGAAAACTCCTGGTTCAGACTCTGGCGAGGAAAAACAGAGTCCAATTCGTCTGAATAGTCTGAAATCGGCTGGAAGGAACCTAGCAGGCCGGTGCGTCAGACGGGGGCGTAGTTCCTTCTCCCCTTGAGGGAGAAGGTGCGCGCCGAAGGCGCTCGGATAAGGGGTGTCGGCGCGAGGTTATGAAAAAGGGGGGCCGGCGGCGAGCCTGAAAATCAGACCGCGCCGCCGACACCCCTCATCCGTCATGCTGCGCATGACACCTTCTCCCACAAGGGGAGAAGGGTCATTCTTTTTGCGCTAACGCCTGCGGCTGCTTGAGCGCCGCAGTTAGCGCGTCACGCCCAGTTCGCGCAGGAGGCGCGGCTGGTTGTAGACGTTGCGCAGGGCCTCGGTGACGGCGGCGGTCGAGACCGAAACCGTGCGGTTCAGTTCGCCGTCGTAGCCGAACGAGCCGCCCAGCGAGTGGATGTTGCCGTCGAAGGCGGCGCCGATCACTTCGCCCTTGGCGTTGATCACCGGCGAGCCCGAGTTGCCGCCGATGATGTCGTTGGTCGAGACGAAGTCATAGACCGTCGCCTTGTTGACGCGGCTCTCGGCGTCGAGGAAGCGCTGGGCCGCGTTGAACGGCTCGGCGCCCGTGGCGCGTTCGTACAGGCCGCCGATCTGGGTGAAGGCCGGCACGGTCACGCCGCGATAGGTCCAGCCCTTGACCGCACCGTAGGACAGACGCAGCGAGAAGGTGGCGTCGGGATACAGGTTGTCGCCATAGACGGCGAAGCGGGCCTGGGCGACCTTTTCGGCGGCGCGGGCGGTCGGGGCGTTGACGCCCGCGTCCCACTGGGTGCGGACGGCCTGGGCCGCATCGTCATTGGCCAGGACGAAGGCGATCATCGGGTCGCCCGACGAGGCCAGCTGTTCCGGCGTCATGGCCAGGGCCTGGGCGCGGAAGGCCGGGTCGATCAGCCTGGTCTCGACCAGTTTGGCGGCGATGCCCTCGGGGTTCTCGCGGCCCAGCATCGCCTTCACCTCGGCGTTGTCGACGGTCAGGTATTCGCGGGTCTTGGACAGCCAGAAGGACAGCTGGATCTCCTCGACGCCCTTGGCGATCGGCGCTTCCGAGGCCAGGCGGCGGCCCAGGGCGGCGATGTCGCTGTCGGCGTAGCCGGCGCGGCGCTCGGCGACCGGCTTGGCGCGTTCCTTGGAGGCGCGGACGATGGCGCGGGCGTAGGAGTACAGGGTCGAACCGCCGCCGGCGTTACCTTCCAGCTGGCGGTAGGGCAGGTAGAGGTCGCGGGCTGTGTCCTGGACCTTTTCCAGATCCGTCCACGGATCGCCGATGCGCTGAGCCAGGGCCGGGTCGGCGGCGACGCGCTGACGCAGTTCGGCTTCTTCCTGGCGCTTCTTGCCCATGAAGGCCGGATCGGTCAGGGCGCCTTCCTGGCCGTAATAGACCTTGAAGCTGTTCTCGAGACCGAAGATCGGGTCCAGGGCGACGCGCTTTTCTTCCTCGCCCTGCGTCGAGTATTCGACCAGACGGCCGCGCAGTTCCGATCCCTGGATCAGGGTGACGGGGATCTGCTGGTCGCGCAGGCGCTCCAGCTGGCTCATGGTCAACAGGCGCGAGGTCGAGCCGGGGTTGCCGGCGACGAAGGTGACTTCGCCTTCCTTGGGCGCGTTCGGGTTCCACTTGAGGTGGTTCGGCGTGACGACCGGCTTGCCGTCCTCGTAGGCGCGCAGGAAGGCGGAATCGAGGGCGTAGCGGGGGAAGTTGAAGTTGTCGGGGTCGCCGCCGAAGAAGGCCGCCTGGAACTCCGGGGCGAAGACCAGACGCACGTCTTCATACTTGCGGAACTGATAGAGGGCGTACTTGCCGCCGCGATAGAAGCTGATGACCTGGCAGGTCAGCTTGCGGTCGTCGCCGCAGGCCTCCTTCTGGATCTTGTCGATCTCGGCCGAGCGGGCCTGGACGAAGGCCGCGCCTTCGAGCCCTGCGCCAGCGCCGAGCACGCGCTCGGTCACGTCGGTGATGCCGGTCAGGACCTCGGCCGTCTGGCCGGGGCATTTCTTCTCTTCCTCGCGCGTGGCCGGCATCCAGCCGTTCTTGACGTAGTCGTTCTGGGCCGTGGACAGGTCCTGCACGCAGGAGATGACGCAGTGGTGGTTGGTCAGGATCAGGCCTTCGCCCGAAACGAACGAGGCCGAGCAACCCTGCAGGCGCACGGCGGCGTTGCGCACGCCGTCCAGCCAGGCCTGGTCGATGCGCGTGCCGTATTTGTCGTTCACCGTCTGGATGGGGAAGTTGTCGAACGTCCACATGCCTTCGTCGGCGCGGGCGGGCGTGGCGGGCGCGCTGATCACGGCGGCGGCGAGGCCCAGGGCGGCCAGCGAGGCGGTGAAGGAAAAGGTGCGGCGAAGCGACATATGGCTCTCCCGGCGCGCAAGGCCCGGCGCCTCGCGTCTGTTATTATGCAACCAGCGCCGCCGATGGACGGGCCTCAAATCCCCATAGTCCCGCTGTCGAGCGAGGGGAAGCCGCAGCCTTACCCCGATTTAACTTGGCCGCAGCCCGCAGCGCGGTCAGATAACACTGCAAGTCAGGGGTTTGAGACGCGTCATGTCACTCGCGCTATCCACGCTGCTCTTCGAGTGGCGACGCTATATGGCCGCCGTCATGGCGCTGGCCCTCTCGGGCCTGCTCGTGCTGGCGATGACCGGGGTCTTCATCGGCATCGGCAAGGGCTTCACCGCCCAGATCGAACGCTCGCGCGCCGATGTCTTCGTGCTGCAGCCCGGGGCCAAGAGCATCATGAACGGGCCGTCGGGCGTGCCGCGCCGGTTCATCCCGCAAGTCTACAACCACCCCGAAGTCATCGAGGTTCAACCGCTGGACGGCGCGGGCGGCACCTTCCAGTCGGTCAAGAACGTCGACCCCAC
The DNA here is from genome assembly GCF_056399785.1 of Brevundimonas sp. 01N35. NCBI lineage: Bacteria > Pseudomonadati > Pseudomonadota > Alphaproteobacteria > Caulobacterales > Caulobacteraceae > Brevundimonas > Brevundimonas sp. 01N35. The sequence continues at coordinate 197,116 of NZ_JBFTRZ010000006.1, read as the reverse complement.
CCTGTCCCAGGCGGATCGCGCCAAACAGGGCGCGCCGCGTCAGCAATTCGTGGCGACCCGGATCATCGACACCATTCCCGGCGCCGTGACCATTCCCACCGACTATTCCGCCGACCTGGTCGAGGCGCTGCGCCGTCCCTATGCGGTGGCGATCGACGAAACGGCGCTCAGGCCGCTGGGCGTCAAGCTGGGCGACAAGGCCCTCTACAACGGCCAGACCGTCACCGTCGCCGCCATCACCCGCGGCTACCCCAACATGATGCAGCCGACCATCGTGATGTCGCGCGACACGCTACGGATGCTCGGCCAGGCCGACACCGGCCCCCGCGTCGGCCCCCTGATGATCAAGCTGCGTGATCCGGCCAAGGCGGACGTCGTCGTCGCGCAACTGAACGCCATGGGCAACGGCCAGTGGAAGGCCTGGACGCGTCAGGCCCTGGCCGACGCCAACTCCAGCGCCATGTTCGAGGAAGGCATCCTGGTCATCATCATCGGCGGCTGCGTGGTGCTGGGCATCATCATCGGCGTGGCCATCACCTGGCAGACCCTGCGCGGCGCCATCATGGCCAACATCAAGGAGTTCGCCTCGCTGCGCGCCCTGGGCGTCGGCATGGGCTCCCTGCGCCGCATCGTCATGGAGCTGAGCTTCTGGGTCGGCCTGGTCGGCGTGGCCGCCGCCATAGGCCTGACCTGGCTGCTGTCGCTGTTCGCCCTGTCCAAGGCCGTCATCATCGCCCTGCCCCTGCCGCTGCTGATCGTGGTGGGCGGCGGGCTGATCGCCATCGCCATGGTGTCGGGCCTGCTGTCGATGGGCATCCTGAAGAAGAGCCAACCTGCGGACCTGTTGCGATGAACATGCACACGAAAGTTCAAGGCAAGCATGGCGAATTCGCCATCGAGGCCAAGGGTCTGGTCAAGCGGTTCAAGTCCGGCAAGTCCTATGTGGAGGTGCTGAAGGGCGTGGACTTCGACGCCCGCCACGGCGATCTGACCATGGTCATGGGGCCGTCCGGTTCGGGCAAGTCGACGCTGATCGCCGCCCTGTCGGGCCTGCTGCGCCCCGAACAGGGCCGGGTCGACGCCCTGGACGTCGATGACATGTGGAAGCTGTCGTCGGGCAAGATCGACAAGTTCCGCCTGGACCACTGCGGCTTCATCTTCCAGGGCTTCAACCTGTTCCCGGCCCTCAGCGCCCTGCAGCAGGTGACGACGGTGCTGAAGTTCCAGGGTCTGACCCCGGATCAGGCCAAAAAGCGCGCCACCCTGGCGCTGGAGGAGGTCGGCCTGGGCCATCGCCTGCATCAGCGGCCGTCGGCCCTGTCCGGCGGCGAGAAGCAGCGCGTCGCCATCGCCCGCGCCCTGGCCAAGGACCCGCAGATCCTGTTCGCCGACGAACCGACCTCGGCCCTGGACGGCGAGAACGGCCAGATCGTCATCAAGCTGCTGCGTCGGGCCGCCACCGAACACGGCGCCGCGGTCATCTGCGTGACCCACGACCCCCGCCTGGAAGCCTGGGCCGACCGGGTCATCCACATCGAAGACGGCGTGATCATCGACGACCAGCGCCGCATCCCCAATCCTGACGCCGTTCTGGCCTCGCACTAGACCTCGATCCCAAGGACACCTCCATGCCCGCTTTCCTGAAAAACAAATGGCTCTGGATCGGCCTCGTGCTGCTGATCGCCCTCGTCGTCGGCTTCGGCATGGTCCAGAAGGCCAATGCCGCCAAGAAGGCCGAACTGGCCAAGGCCGCCGAGCAGAAGGTCGAAAGCCCCTACGCCGCCATCGCCAACGCCAAGATCGACATCGAGGGCGGCATCATTCAGATCGCGGCCCGCCGCGGCGGGGTGGTGCGTGAAGTCCTGGTGCAGGAAGGCGACCGCGTCACGGCCGGCCAGATCCTGGCCCGTCAGGAGGACGACGAACCGCGCCTGGCCCTGCAAAGCGCCTCGGCCGACGTGGCCCAGGCCGAGAGCCAACTGCGCATGATCGCTGTCGACATCACCACCGCCCAGCGCGAATACGACCGACTGCAGAAACTGGTCGCCACGAACTTCGTCGCCGCCCAGAAGCTGGATCAGGCGCGCGACGCAATCGCCACGGCCCAGGCCCGTCTCGGGTCCCAGCAGGCGGCCGTCCGGACCGCCCGCGCCCGCCGCGACCAGTCCGCCTATAACGTCGAACTGACCGTCATCCGCGCCCCGCAGAACGGCCGCATCGTACGCCGCTACGCCAACCCGGGCGCCGGCGCCTCGACCCTGAACGTGTCGAACATGTTCGATCTGGAGCCCGACGCCCCGCGCATCGCCCGTGCCGAAATCGTCGAGGCCGACATTCCGAACATCGCCACCGATCAGGCAGTCGAGATCACCCCGGAAGGCGACCCGACCAAGATTTATGTCGGCAAGGTCCTGCGCCGCGCCGCCGTCTTCGGCGCCCGCAAGCTGGCCTCGGACGACCCCTCGCAACGCTCGGACGAGCGCGTCGTCGAAGTGGTCGTCGCCGTCAACGACGCGCCCCTGCTGATCGGCCAGCGCGTGCTGGTCAAGTTCATGAAGCCGGGCGAGACGGCCGGAGCCAAGCGCGCCGCCAATGTCGCCGGCGTCCCCGCCAGCCGCTCGATGCAGACGCCGGCCAAGCGCTAAGAGTTAGCGAAAACCGACGACGGAAAGGGGCGCTGAGAGGCGCCCCTTTTTGTTGACTGCTGACAGCCTCCCTTCCCCCTCGAGGGGGGAAGGGTCGGGGGATGGGGGTGAGGGCGCGACATTGAAGGTCGAGCGCATGAGGCGGTCCGCGTCTCCCCACCTTCATTTGAAACGGCCTACCCACACCCCCACCCAACCCTCCCCCCTCGAGGGGGAGGGCTTCCCAATTGTCAGATCAGTTCCCCGTAAATTCCCCCGGCCGCTTCTCCAGCACCGCCGTGACGCCCTCGATGTGGTCCTCGGTCAGATGGGCCAGGGCCTGCAGGGCCGCCGACAACTCCAGCATCTGGTCGAAATTCATGTCGCGGCCCTGACGCAGCAGACTCTTGGCCATGCGCAGGGCCTGGGGCGGCTGGGCGGCGATCTGGTTGGCCGTGGCCATGGCCTCGTCCATCAGGGTCTCGTGCGGGACCACGCGGTTGACCAGACCCCACTCAGCCGCCGTCTCGGCGTCGATGGAGCGGGCGGTGAACAGCATCTCGGCGGCGCGGACATAGCCGATGTTGCGCGGCAGCAGCCACGATCCGCCGTCGCCGGGAATGATGCCCAGCTTCATGAAGGGCACGCCGAAGCTGGCGCGGTCCGAGGCGATGCGGATGTCGCCGAGGCCGGCGATGTCGCAGCCCAAGCCCATGGCCGGGCCGTTGACGGCGGCGATCAGGGGAACCTCCAGCCCGTAGAGCGAGCGGACGATGCGATGGACGACGCGGCGATAGCGTTCGCGGATGGCGGCGCCCGAGCCCTCGCACAGGTCGGCGCGGGCCTTCATCGCCTTGAGGTCGCCGCCCGCCGAAAAGGCCCGCCCCGCCCCGGTCATGACCACGCAGCGGATCGAGGGATCGGCGTTGACCGCCTCGCAGGCCGTAGCGAAGGCCTCGCCGTCTTCCAGGTCCGGCAGGGCGTTCAGCCGGTCGGGCCGGGTCAGGGTCCAGACCATGACCGCGCCGCGGCGCTCCTCGACGATCAGACCCATGGCGGCTTTCCTTTTCCTTGGCCCTCTGAATGCAGCGGTCGGTTTCAGCGGGGCGGCGGGCGAAGGCAAGCGGAATTGAAAAACCCCGGTCGATCTGACCGGGGCTTCTGGGTTGGATCAAATACCCTCGCGACTACGCGCGCGGCCGTTTGATCGTTATGGGCACGAAGTTCGAGGGATGACTGACCGCGCGGTTGTTCGCGGGGTTCATCTGCTTCGTGTTCACCAGCATCCCGCCCCACAGGGCGAAGGACATCATGGCGTGTTGGAGATTACGGTCCTTGTCGTTCATTTTGGCGTCTCCTTTCGTTGAACGATGAAAGAAGACGCGTCGTGCTTATCGGGAATCTCACCGTCATAGTCGTTTCGCGTCAGGGCCCTAGATAGCCCCGCTTGGTTAAAAAGTCAAGATTTTGGTCCGAAGTCGGACGTATTGTAGTTTCAACGTCATAAAACATGAGCCCTCCGAAGCCCCCCTCCCTCGCCCAGGCGCCGCGCGCCATCGCCACGCCCTGCGTCATGGTCTGCACCGTCGACGGGGCGTCCGGCCTGTGCCTGGGCTGTCTGCGCACGCTTGAGGAGATCGCGACCTGGAGCCGGATGAACGACGCGGAACGCGCCGCGATCATGAGTGAACTGGACGAGCGGCGCGGGCGGATCGACCCGGCCCTGCTGGGCGGGTAGGACCCTCCTCTGCCGTCATCCCGGAAGCGGCGAAAGCCGCTATCCGGGACCGCAAGTAGCGCCGACCGCAGCGTCTTGGGTGACGGAGAAGGCGACAGGTAACGCGGTTCGGTCGTCAACCTTTCGTTCGCCGTATCGCTTCACCCCACGCCAAGACCCTTGCGGCACAGTAGGGTCATGATCCGTATCGACCCGCGCTCTGCTGTCGTTTTCGCCGCCGCTCTGGCGTCGTCGCTGGCCTGCGTCGGCGCCCTGCGCTGGATGGACGGCGCGGGCGAGGCCCAGGCCGCCAGCGCGCCGCCCTCGGTCGTGCGCTCGGCCGACGGGCATTATTGGGCCGAGGCCATCGTGGACGGACGGCCGATGCGGATGCTGGTCGACACCGGCGCCAGCGTCGTGACCCTGAGCCGCGCCGATGCCGAACGGGCGGGCGTAAGCGTCGCCGCCAAGGATTTCACCCGCACGATCAACACCGCCGCCGGTCCGGTGCGCGCCGCGCCGGTCGTGCTGCCGTCGCTGGCGGTAGCCGGGGTGCGGCTGACCTCGGTCGAGGCCCTCGTGGTGGACGCCGACATGCCCGCATCGCTGTTGGGCATGAGCTATCTGGGCCGGCTGGCGGGATTCGACGCCCGGCCCGAAGGCCTGACCTTCAAGGGCTAGACCTCAGCGGTCCGACGGCTAGATATATATTCGTCATCCGCACTCGTTCTTAACCCGCTCATCCCGGCGGATGCCGGGATTCAGGCCTTTGGCCGCAAGCTCTGCGTTGAACGAAGCGCTATTTCCCCCCGTGGCGTCTGTAGCTCTCACTGGATCCCGGCGTCCGCCGGGATGAGCGGTGAGGGGAACGCCGCCAACACCCAACAACCCTCAGCGGTTCACGCCGAACGGCACCACCTTATTGTCGGCGTCGTGGCCGATGTCCGCCGTCCCCAGATAGGGAATCCCCGAGCGCGCGCACCAGTAGCGGACGATCTCTTCCGCCGTCAGGCCGAAGTCGGGATCATTGGGGGTGACGTCCGAGACCCGGCCCAGGCGGATGCCCGCCGCGCGGCGGATCGAGGCTTGGCCCGTCAGGTGGAACATCATCCGGTCGACGCGGTAGAGCGCCTCGGACACCTCTTCGAGCATGATGACGTGGCCGCTCAGGTCCGGCTCCAGCGCCGTGCCGACCAGTTCATTGAGGATGGTCAGATTGAAGGCGACCGCCGGGCGCGGGTCGTCCAGCAGCGAGGACTCCAGCGAGGCGCGGTCGCCGCTGACCAGCCAGTCCACCGCGCGTCGCCCGGTCGCGTCGTGGCGCGCCCCATCCGAGGCCATCGGCCCGTGCGCCAGATGGGGGAAGCCCGCCTTGTAGAGCAGGGCCAGAAGACTGCCCGCGTCGGAATAGCCGAGGTAGCGCTTCTTGCGCGCCACGGCGGTCAGCTGCGGCACGACCGCCTCGGCGATGCGGCACGAGCCGTAGCCGCCGCGCGCGAACCAGATGGCGCCAAGGCGCGGATCATTGGCGAACTCGACGAAGGCGCGGGCGCGGGTGGCGTCGTCGCCGCCGAAATGGCCGTGCTTGTTGAAGGTCTGGGGGTGGAAGATCAGTTGCACCTCGCCGCCCGGATAGGCCTGATCCATCCAGGCCTGGATCGCCTCGCCGCGGGCGAAGTCCAGACGCGAACTGGCGTTGACGACGCCGATCTTGAAGGGTGCAGGCATAGTGATGGGGCTGGCCTCCGGCGTCGCCCGTGCTAGTCAGGCCGCCGGACATTCCCCGGTTTCGCGCGTCAAAATCAAGCCGATGAACAAAGACTATTTCTTCTGCGGCGTCGGCGGGTCCGGCATGTTGCCCCTGGCCATGATCGTTCAGGCGCAAGGAAACCGCATCGCCGGGTCGGACCGGGCGCTGGATCAGGGCCGCACGCCGGACAAGTTCGACTGGCTGCGCGCCCACGGCGTGACCCTGCATCCGCAGGACGGATCGGGCGTGGTCAGCCGGGACCAGATCGTGGTCGCCACAGGGGCGGTCGAGGACACGGTGCCGGACATCGGCGCGGCCAGGCGCGTCGGCGCCACCATCGTCACTCGGCCCCAGCTGCTGTCGCAGCTGTTCAACGCCGCCCCGACCTCGATCGGCGTGGCCGGCACCAGCGGCAAGTCGACCATCACCGGCATGGTGGCCTGGATTCTGGATCAGGCGGGCCGCAAGCCGACCGTGGTCAACGGCGCGGTGATGAAGAATTTCGCCGACGCCGATCATCCCTTCGCCAGCGCCCTGGTCGGGGGAGCGGACCTGTTCACAGCCGAGGTGGACGAGTCGGACGGCTCCATCGCCCGCTATGACCCGACCGTGGCGGTCGTCTCCAACATCTCGCTGGACCACAAGTCGATGGAGGAGTTGCGCGACCTGTTCGGCGGCTTCGCCGGCCGGGCGCGGACGGCGGTGCTGAACCTCGACAATCCCGAGACGGCGGCGCTGGCGCAAGAGCTGGAGCCAGGCAAGGCGATCACCTTTGCGCTCGGCGAGGAGGAAGCTGACCTGTCGGCGCATGATCTGGCGCCCCTGCCGACCGGCATGACCTTTACTCTGCGGGTGCGCGGCGAGGCCCCGCGTCCGGTCATGCTGAACGTCCCGGGCGCCCACAATGTCGCCAACGCCCTGGCGGCGCTGGGCGCGGTGAAGGCTCTGGGCGTGTCGGTGGATGCGGCGGTCGCGGCGCTGGAAAGCTTCGCCGGCATCCGGCGGCGCCTCGAGGTGGTGGGGACGCAAAACGGCGTCACCGTCATCGACGACTTCGCCCACAACCCGGACAAGATCGCCGCCACGCTGAAGACCCTGCACGCCTTTGACGGGCGGCTGCTGATCCTGTTCCAGCCGCACGGCTTCGGCCCGCTGAAGCTGATGAAGGCTGAGTTCATCGAGGGCTTCGCCGGGCTGATGCGCGAGCACGACGTCCTGCTGATGCCCGAGCCGGTCTATTACGGCGGCACCACCGACCGCAGCGTGGGGTCCGAGGACATCGCGGCGGGCGTGCGCGCCGAGGGCCGTCAGGCCGAGGCCCTGGCGACCCGCGCCGACTGCGGCGACCGCATCGTGGACCTGGCCCAGCCCGGCGACCGGGTGGTGGTCATGGGCGCGCGCGACGACAGCCTGTCGAGCTTCGCGGCCGAGCTGCTGGCCCGGCTTTAAGCTCCGCGCCCGGAGCAATCGTCAAATTGCGCTTGCAAAACATTCACTTCCAGAAAAGCGGCCGTTAAGCGTTGCTCGTCTAACTGCGCTCTCGCAAAACGCGGGAGGGGCGACGACATGGCCAGGATCGGAGACTTCGTCGAGGCGGCGCCGCCCATGGCGCCCGAGGCCTTCGGCGCGGAAGCCTTCGACCGGTTTCAGGCCGAGCCGGCGGCCCTTGTCATCGCCGTGGTCGACGCCGACGGCCGCCCCGTCGGCCTGATCGAGCGCAACGCCTTCACCCTGAAGATGGCCGCCGAGTTCGGCCGCGCCCTCTATGCCCGGCGCCCGGTCTCGGCCCTGATGGACCCCGCGCCCCTGCTGGTCGAGGCCGACGCCGACGCCGACGTCCTGTTCCAGACCATGGACGCGGCGGGGCTGGGCGCCCTGCTGAAAGGGTTCATCGTCGTGTCGCGCGGCCGTTACGTCGGCGTCGGCGCGGGCCTGCACGTGCTGCAGGCGGGGGTGGCCATCCACAAGCGCCGCGCCGAGGCCATGGGCGAACTGGCCCAGAACCTGGTCCGCGCCGAATCCGAGGCCCGCGCCTCCAGCCGCGCCAAGTCCGAATTCCTGGCGGTGATGAGCCACGAGATCCGTACGCCGCTGAACGGGGTGCTGGGCGTCGCCGCCCTGATGGAGCGCGAGCTGACGCAAGGCTCGCTGCGCCCCTATGTCCGCACCATTCTGGATTCAGGCAACAGTCTGCTGCGGCTGCTGACCGACGCCCTGGACCTGTCGCGCGCCGAGGCGGGAATGCTGACGCTGGAGCCCGCGCCGCTGGACCTCGACGCCGTCGCCGCCGACCTGACGGCGCTATGGCGGCCCCGCGCCGAGGAGAAGGCGCTGCGCCTGACGGTGACGACGGCGACGAACGCCGCCCGCTGGGTCGTGGGCGACGAGATGCGGCTGAAGCAGTTGCTCAACAACCTGATCGGCAATGCGCTGAAATTCACCCCCGAGGGCGCGGTCGAGGTCAGCCTGTCCTCCCGGCTGGACGACGGCGCGGTACAGATCGAGGCCGTGGTGGACGACAGCGGGCCGGGCGTCAGCGAGGAGGCGGCGGCCACCATCTTTGATCCTTTCAACACCGGCGAAACCCAGCGTCAGGGGGCGGGCGCGGGGCTCGGCCTGGCCATCTGCCGTCAGATCGTCGAGCGGATGGACGGCGCCCTGTCGGTCGAGCGTTCGCCGCAGGGCGGGGCGCGGTTCCGCTTCCATCTGCGCCTGCCGCTGGCCGAGGCCGACGCCAGCCGCGCCGACGACCTCGTCGCCGCGCCGACCGCGCATGAGACCCTGCATGTGCTGGTGGTCGACGACAACGCCACCAACCGCTTCGTCGCCGGCAAGGTGCTGGAGCTGTTCGGCTGCACCCATGAGACCGCCGAGGACGGGCGGCAGGCGGTGGAGCGGGCCACGGTCGCGCCGTTCGACCTGATCCTGATGGATGTGAAGATGCCGGTGATGGACGGGGTGGCGGCGACGCGGGCCATCCGCGCCCTGCCTGGCGCCGCGTCCGCCGTGCCCATCCTGGCCCTGACCGCCAACGCCGACCCGCGCGACGAGGCCGAGTATCTGGCGGCGGGCATGGACGGCGTGGCGCAAAAGCCGATCCAGCCGGACGCCCTGCTGAACGCCATCCGGCGGGCGCTGTCGCGCCACGCCGTGGCAGAGGCGGCGTAAGAGCGCGCAACCCGTCGGGCGCTGAGGTATGGTCCCGCTTGATGCTTCAGGACCCGCCCCCCGCCCCGCCTGCCACTGTCATAGACGAAGTGATCGTCACCGCCGCGCGCCTGCCGCCGGCGGCGGGCGAGGCGGCCTTCTCAGTGATCCGTCTGGGCGAAGATACGCTGTCGACCTCTACGCGTCTGGACGAGGCGTTGGCGACGGTGCCGGCGGTGTCGCTGTTCCGGCGCACCTCAAGCCTGGCGGCCAATCCAACGACGCAGGGAATCTCCTTGCGCGCCATCGCCCCGTCGGGCGCGGGGCGGACGCTGGTGACGCTGGACGGGGTGCCGCTGAACGATCCCTTCGGCGGCTGGGTGATCTGGTCGCAGACGCCGACCGAGAGCATCGAAAGCCTGGACATCGTGCGCGGCGCCGGGGCCGGTCCCTATGGGGCGGGGGCGCTGACGGGCGTGATCCAGCTGAGGGAACGCGAGCGCGGCGGGGTGCTGGACGCCTCTATCGCCGAGCGCGGCGGGGCGCGGCTGGCGGGGTCGGGCGGGATCGACGCCGGGCGGGCGCGGCTGACCGGCTCGGCGCTCTACGAGGCCAGCGACGGCTATGTCCCCGTGCGCGGGGCGGCGGCGGGGGCGGCGGATGCGCCGCTGGATCTGGAGGCGAAAAGCGCGTCGCTGCGGGCGGACATTCCCGTCGGCGAAGCGGCCCTGTCGCTGCGTGCGGCGGCCTATGAGGAGGATCGCGGCTCGGGTCTGGCGGGAGCGCGGGCCACGGCCAGCGGCCATGTGCTGTCGGCCACCGCGACGCAGCGCCCCACCGAGGGCGACTATGGCTGGCGGCTGCAGACCTGGCGGCGCGAGAGCGATCTGGCCAACACTTCGGTCGCCGTGACCGCCGACCGGGCGACGACCACGCCGGCCAACGACCAGTATGAGACCCCCGCGACCGGCTGGGGCCTGAACGCCGCCCTGCGTCGGGCCGAGCGCCGGGTCGGCGGCGGGCGTCTGGAGTGGGAGGTCGGCGCCGACGCCCGCTTCAACGCGGGCGAGACGCATGAGCTGTTCCGCTACATGGCGGGAGCCTTCACCCGCGACCGCGTCGCCGGGGGCGAGACCTCGGTGGCCGGGCTTTACGGCGAAGGCTCGCTGGAGGCCGGACCCTGGTTGCTGGCCGGGGGGCTGCGGCTGGACGGCTGGAAGAACCAGAACGGACGGCGGCTGGAGCGCGACCTGGCCACCGGGGCGCCGACGCTGGACGAGACCGATCCCGAGCGCTCGGGCGAGATGGTCAGCGCGCGGCTGGCGGCGCGGCGCATGATAGGCGGCGGCTGGGCGGCGCGGGCGGCAGCCTATTCCGGCTTTCGGCCCGCCACGCTGAACGAACTGCATCGCCCCTTCCGCGTCGGCAACGACCTGACCGAGGCCAACGCCGGACTGGTCCCCGAAACCTTGCAGGGCGTCGAGGCCGGGCTGGCCTTCGAGGGGCCGATCTCGGCGCTGACGGCGACCCTGTTCTGGAACCGGATCGAGGACGCCGTCGTCAACGTCACCATAGGCCAAGGGCCGGGAACCTTCCCCCGCGCGGGCTTCGTGCCCGCAGGCGGGGTGCTGCGCCAACGCCAGAACGCCGGGACCATCGAGGCGACCGGGGTGGAGATCAGCGTGCGCCAGACGGTGCGCGCCAGACTGGACTTAAGCGGGGCCGTGTCGATCACCGACGCGCGGCTGGACGGCGGATCAGCCGCGCCGCAACTGACCGGCCTGCGCCCGGCCCAGGCCCCGATCTGGAGCGCCACGGCCGGGGTCGACTGGCGCGCCGGCGACCGCCTGACCTTGGCAGCGCGCGCCCGTTACGAGAGCCAGCGGTTCGAGGACGATCTGAACAGCCGGGTGCTGGGGGCCGCCGTGACGCTGGACGCGCGCGCCGACTGGCGGGTCAATGAGACGACCTCGCTGTGGCTGGCCGCCGACAATCTGTTCGACGCCGAGGTCGAGGTCGCGGAGACCGGAACCGGGGTCGCGGGCTTTGGTCCGCCGCGCATGGTCAGCACCGGCGTGCGGCTGGCTTACTGAACCGCGATCCGGCCCGCGACATTCCGGCGTCTAAACGGTATTGCAAATCGTTCGCAAAGTATGGCACAGCCATAGGTGTGACCGAAACCGCTGCACCCTCACCCCGGACCGCCGCCAAGCGCCCCGCCAAGGCGAAGGCGGCGTTGAACGCCAAACGGTCGTTCTGGCTGAAGCAATTGCACAGCTGGCACTGGATCTCGGCGGCGCTCAGCCTGGTCGGCATGATCCTGTTCGCGGCGACGGGCATCACCCTGAATCACGCGGCGCAGATCCCGGCCGAGCCGGTGATCAAGGAAGCCACGGCTGTTCTGCCCTCGCCCCTGCTGGCGCGTCTGGCCGACTTCCCCGCCGAGACCACCGACCCGGTCCCCGCGCCCGTGGCCCGCTGGGCCGCCGAGGCCTTCCAGGTCCAGCTCGAGGGCAAGCCGACCGAGACCACGGCGGACGAGATCTATGTCGCCCTGGCGGCGCCCGGCGGCGACGGATGGCTGACCATCGACCGTTCAACCGGCGAGGCCGTGCACGAGAGGACCACGCGCGGCTGGGTCGCCTACCTCAACGACCTGCACAAGGGGCGCAACACCGGAGTGGTCTGGTACTGGTTCATCGACGTCTTCGCCGCAGCCTGCGTGGTGTTTTCGCTGACCGGCCTGGCCCTGCTGTGGCTGCACTCCCGCGGCCGTCCCTCGACCTGGCCCATCGTGGCCCTGGGTCTGCTCATTCCCGTCGTCATCGCCCTCTTGTTCATTCACTAAGCCCTCATTGGCGAGCCTCCCCATGCGCAAGCTTCCCCTCGTCCTGACCGCTGCGGGCCTGACCGCCGCAGCCGCCCCCGCCTTCGCCGCCGACCTGACGGTGAACGTCGAACTGCCGCGCATCGCCAGCGCCTCCTATCACCGGCCTTATGTGGCGGTGTGGATCGAGAAGCCGGACCAGTCGACCGCGCAGACCCTGGCCGTCTGGTACCAGCAGACCCGCAACAACGAGGGCGACGGCACGGACTGGCTGAAGGACCTGCGCACCTGGTGGCGCAAGGGCGGCCGCGCCATGACCCTGCCCGCCGACGGCGTGTCCGGCCCGACCAAGGCCCCCGGCCGCCATGCGGTGACGGTCCCCGCCGCCCGCCTGCGCAACCTGCCCGCCGGCCAGTACAACCTCGTCGTCGAGGCGGCCCGTGAACTGGGCGGCCGCGAGGTCGTCCGCGTGCCCTTCCGCTGGGGCGGGGCCAACACCGGCGCCGGAACCGGCGCCACCGAACTGGGCGCCGTCAGCGTCGCCGTGACCCGCTAAGGACCAGAGATCATGAAAAAGACCCTCGCCCTCCTGTCCCTGGCCGCCGTTCTGGCCGCGCCGCTGTCGGCCCAGGCGCACCGCGCCTGGCTGGCCCCGACCTCGACCGTGCTGTCGGGCGCCGAGGCCTGGGTCGGCTTCGACGCCGGCATGTCGAACGGGGTCTTCATCCCCGACCACGCCGCCATGCGTCTGGCCGGCCTGACCATCACCGCCCCGGACGGCTCCACCGCCAAGGCCGAGAACGTGATGCAGGCCAAGTACCGCTCCAGCTTCGACCTGCATCTGGCCCAGCCTGGCACCTATCGCGTCGCCAACGTCGGTTCGGGCTTCATGGTCAACTACGTGCAGGGCGGCGAGCAGAAGCGCTGGCGCGGCGCCGAGGCCGACTTCGCGACGGCCATTCCGGCTGACGCCACCGAGGTCGAGGCCACCCGCACCGACAGCCGCACCGAGACCTTCGTCACCCTGGGCGAGCCGACCGACCTGAAGACGGTCGGCAAGGGTCTGGAACTGGCCCCCGTCACCCACCCGAACGATCTGGCCGCTGGCGAGGCCGCGACCTTCAAGCTGCTGAAGGACGGCCAACCCGCCGCGAACGTCGACGTCACCATCGCGCGCGGCGGCGTCCGTTACCGCGACAACCCCGAGGAAATCACGGTCAAGACCGGCGCTGTCGGCGCCTTCAGCGTGACCTGGCCGGAAGCCGGTCTCTACTGGCTGGGCGCCTCGGTGCGCACGGCGGGCGTGAACGGCCAGCCCGGCTCGAACGCCTCGTGGAACGGCGCGCTGGAAGTCCTGCCCTGACCTCGAAACGCTCCAGCTCGACCCCGCCGCCGCTCCAGATCGGAGCGGCGGTTGACGGCCGTCAGGACAACCGCGTCCTGATCCCGCCGACCACGCGCGCGCCGGAACGACCGCCCAGCGACCTGATCTGGTCGCTGTCGGGGGAAAGCATGGGCACCACCTGGTCGGTGCGTCTGGTGCCGCCCTTGGGTACGACGCAGGACGTGTTTCAGGCGGCGGTCGAGGAGGAGCTAGCGCGCATCGTCGCCCTGTTCAGCCCGTGGACGCCCGACAGCGAGATCAGCCGCTTCAACAACGCCCCCGCCGGGACGTGGAAGCTGTCGGACGACTTCTGGGCCCTTCTGAACGCTTCGCTGGATATCGCCGACGACGTCAACGGCGCAGTCGATCCGACGTTGGGCGCCCTGGTCGACCTGTGGGGCTTTGGCCCGCCGGGACCGCGCGATCCGCTCCATCCCCTGCCGTCTGCTGAAGAGGTCGAGGCGGCGCTGGCCGTGTCCGGCTGGCAGAAGCTGCGGCTGAACCGCGACGGGCGCGCGGCGGTGCAGGCTGGCGGCCCCAATGGCGGGATGAGGCTGGACTTCTCGGGCATCGCCAAGGGTCACGCCGTGGACCGGGTGTCCGCCCGCCTGACCGAGATGGGCGCGACTTCGCATCTGGTCGAGATCGGCGGCGAACTGCTGGGACGCGGCGTCAAGCCCGACGCCCAGCCCTGGTGGGTCGAGATCGAGACCGTGCCGGGTTCGCCCGCGCCGCATACGGTGGCGGCCCTGTTCGACATGGCGGTGGCCACCTCGGGCGACTGGCGCCGCGCCTTTGTGCATGAAGAGCGCCTCTATCCGCACACCATCGACGGCTCGACCGGGCGGCCGGTGGACAATGGGTTGGCGCAGGTCACGGTGTTCGACGCCTCGGCCATGCGCGCCGACGCCCTCGCCACCGCCCTGATGGTGCTGGGACCGTTCGACGGGCCGGAGTTCGCCGAGGCCATGCAGATCGCGGCCCACTTCGTCGAGCGCACGCCGCGCGGTCTGGTCGAACGGATGAGCCCCGCCTTCGCCGCCATGATGGACGAAGAAGAAGCCTGAACGTGACGATGGATGCGACCCGCTGGCTGTGGACGGGCCTCGCCGTCGCCCTGTGGCTGGGCCTGATCGGCCTGACGGTGTGGCGGGTGCGGGCCGCCGCGCGCAAGGCCGCCGAACAGGCGCGGGCGCTGGCCCAGGCGGCGGGCGACGACGCCGTGCTGATCGCCTTCGCCAGCCAGACGGGCTTTGGCGAGGAACTGGCCTGGATGACCGCACGGGCGCTGGGCGACGGCGGTGTGGGCGCACGGATCACGGCCTTTGCCGATCTGGACCTGGAGACGCTGAAGGGCGCGCGACGCCTGCTGATCGTGGCCTCGACCACCGGCGAGGGCGACGCGCCCGACAGCGCCGCCCGTTTCGTGCGGCAGGTGATGAGGGACGAGGCCGACCTGTCGCACCTGTCCTATGGATTGCTGGCGCTGGGCGACCGGTCCTACGACGCCTATTGCAGCTTTGGCCACGCGGTCGGCGACTGGCTGGACCGCTGCGGGGCCCAGACCCTGTTCGACCGGGTCGAGGTGGACGACGGCGACGCGGGCGCCATCCGCCACTGGCAGCATCAGTTGAACCAGTTGACCGGCTCGACCGCCGCCTCCGACTGGACCCCGCCCGCCTTTGGCCGCTGGCGTCTGGTCGAGCGGACCTTGCTGAATGCGGGCAGCCCCGGCGGCGCGGCGTATCATCTGGCCTTCGAACCGATCGACCACGCGCCCGACTGGGCGGCGGGCGACATCGCCGAGATCGGCCTGCCCGCGCGCGACGGCGAACAGCCGGCCAGCCGCGAATACTCGGTCGCCTCACTGCCCTCGGACGGACGGGTCGAGGTCTGCATCCGCCTGATGACGCGGCCGGACGGGACTCCGGGTCTGGCCTCGGGTTGGCTGACCAGGGACGCCCGGATCGGCGACGAGGTGGCCATGCGCGTGCGCGCCAACCGCAGCTTCCACGCCCCGCGGCCGGAAGCCCCTATCATCCTGATCGGCAACGGCACCGGGATCGCGGGCCTGCGCGGGCATCTGAAGGCGCGGGCTCTGCATGAGAAGACCGGCGGCGCCTGGCTGCTGTTCGGCGAGCGGACGCGGGCGCACGACGCCCTCTATGACGCGGACCTGCAGGCCTGGCTGGCCTCGGGCGCCCTGACCCGACTGGACCGCGCCTTCTCGCGCGACGGAGACCAGAACCGATATGTACAGTCGCTGGTGGCCGAACAGGCGCGCGGGGTGGCCGACTGGGTGGATCGCGGGGCCTATGTCTATGTCTGCGGCAGCCTGGAAGGGATGTCGAAGGGCGTTCACGCTGCGCTGGAGGCGGCGCTGGGCGAGGAACGGCTGACGCGGCTGACCGACAGCGGGCGCTATCGGCGCGACGTCTATTAATCAAGATACCCGCTCACCCCGGCGGACGCCGGGGCCCAGTGAGCGCTTCAACCGCTACAATATCTTCTAGGGCATGGGCGCGGCCAAAGTACTGGATCCCGGCGTCCGCCGGGATGAGCGGGAGGATTTACACCTCCGACCATCTCCGCAGCAGGTTGTGATACAGCCCGGTCAGTTCGATGACCGCCTGATCCTTCGGTCCCTTGTCGAGGTTGACCCGCTGGGTGGCCACGTCGAGACGGAACAGACTTTCGCGGTCGGCGTCGTCGCGGATCAGGCTCTGCAGCCAGAAGAAGCTGGCGACCCTCACGCCCCGCGTCACCGGCGTCACCCGATGCAGGCTCTTGGACGGATAGAGGACCAGATCGCCGGCGGGCAGCTTGACCGACTGGCTGCCGTACATCTCCTCGATGATCAGTTCGCCGCCGTCATAGTCCTCGGGCTCGGATAGGAAGAGGGTGGCCGACAGGTCGCTGCGGATGCGGATGTTGCCCCGCTGGCGGATGGCGTTGTCGACGTGGACGCCGAACTCGCTGCCGCCCTCGTAGCGGTTGAACAGGGGCGGAAAAATCGTGTGCGGCAGGGCGGCCGAGACGAACATGGGGTTGGCGTTCAGGGCCTGGACGATCAGGGCCGAGACCTCCTTCGCCGCCTCGCTGTCCTCGGGCAGTTGCAGGTTCTTCTTGGCCGTCGCCGACTGGTGGCCCGAAGTCATGTTGCCGTCGGCCCAGGGGCCGGCGTCCAGGGTCTGACGCAGGGCCGTCACCTCGGCCTTGGTGAAGACGTCGGGGATGTGCAGCAGCATGGTTCTCTCACCGTAACTCATCAGCCCCGCCGCTCACGACGGGGCCGACATGATGGCGCGAAACGCGGTCGCCCAGTAGGGGCTTAGTAGCGCAGGTTCAGCGTCAGGATGGCCGAACGCCCGGGCGCCACGTCGGCGTGGTGCACGCCGTTGGTGCGGATGACGTATTCCTCGTCGCCCGCGTTCTGGACGTTCAGCTGCAGCGAGGCGCGGTCGTTGATCTCATACGAGGCGAACAGGTCCACGCGGGTGTATTCTGGGGCGTAGATGCGGTTGGCGCCGCCGCCGGCGCCGCCCTGATTGCCGCCGAACGACTTGGAAACATAATAGACGCCGCCGCCGAGGCTCAGTTTGGGCAGGACGCGGTAGGTGGTGAACAGGCTGGCGCTGTGCTCCGGCGTATTGGCCAGGGCCTCGCCGACGTTGACGCTGTTGTAGGCGCCGCTGACCAGCTCCGAATCCATCCAGGTGTAGCCGCCGAAGACCTGCCACTTGTCGGTGACATTGCCCGAAGCGCCCAGTTCGAGGCCTTGAACTTCGGCTTCGCCGGCCTGCTCATAGACGCCCGGCGCCACCTGAATCTGCGCGTCCTTGCGGGTCAGGCGGAACAGGGCGCCGCTGAGGGCCAGACGGTCGTTGAACAGGTTGGCCTTGGCCCCGAGCTCGACGCTCTGGGTCTCTTCGGGATCCAGCACGCTGGTCAGCAGATTGCCCGTGCCGACGCCCACGCCGGTGTTCTGGTCGCCGGCCGAGATGGTCGGCGGCGTCGAGGAGGTGGCGTAGGAGGCGTAGAGGCTGGTGTTCGGCGTCGGCTTGTAGACCAGGCCGACCTGATAGTTGACGAAGTTCCAGTCGCCCTTGAACGGCGCATAGACCGGGGCCGCGACCGTGCCCGTGGCGTTGATCGCGTCGACCGAATAGTCGTCCCAGCGCAGGCCCAGGTTGACGATGAACTTCTCGCCGAAGCTGAGCGAGTCGAAGGCGTAGACGCCCAGCGAATCCGTCTGGCTGTCGCTGACCACGCCGCGCGTGATCGTGCCGGTCCAGGGGTCGTTCGGGTTGGGGTTGTAGATCGGGGTGCAGTCGACGCCGGTCAGCGGCGCCGGACAGGCCGACCCGGTCAGGGTCGTGACCGTATAGGAGGCGTTCTTGTTGGTTTCGCGCGACAGTTCGACGCCCGCGTCGAAATTGTGCTTGATGCCGCCGGTCATGAACGAGCCGTGCAGGTCGGTGACGTTGGCCAGGGTTTCGGCCGGGTTCCAGCGCGACTTGGTGCCGCGCTTCATCCACCAGACGCCGTTGACGAGCGCCGCGCCGGGGACCGGCGTCGTGGCGCTGCCGCCGTCGCCGGGGTTGGTGACGACATAGTCGTTCAGCGTCTGCGACCAGCGGGAGACGTTGCGGATCGCCAACGCATCGCTGAAGCGGTGATCGGCGGCCAGGGTCAGGCTGTCGACCGTATTGGTCAGATAGTCGCGCGCCTTCAGCCCGTAGAAGCTGTCGTAGGGCACATCCATGACGCCGCTGTCGGTCGTGCGGACGTTGGTCTTGGTGAAGAGCGGGATGCCGTAGTCAGGCATCTGGTCGCTGTCGAGGTGGTAGTAGCTGGCGGTCAGGGTGGTCGGCGTGCCCAGACCCGCAGCTATGGCGGCGGCGACGCCCCACTTGTCGAAGTCGACCGCGTCGCGGCCGGCGACGTCGCCCTGCGAGGCCATCAGGTTCAGACGCATGGCGGCGGTCGGGCTGACCTGCCAGTTGGCGTCCACCGTGCCGCGCGCATAATTGTCAGTACCGGCGCCGGCCGAGCCATGGATGAAATGGGTCAGGCGCGGGGCCTTGGACGACAAGTTGATGCTGCCGCCGCCCGAGCCGCGGCCCGAATAGACCGAATCCGGTCCCTTGATGACCTCGACCTGCTCCAGGTTGAAGACCTCGCGCTGCTGGCCGCCGGTGTCGCGGATGCCGTCGACGAAGATGTTGTTGCCCGAGGCCTGGCCGCGAATGAAGGGACGGTCGGCCAGGGGCTGGCCGCCTTCGCCCGCGCCGAAGGTGATGCCCGGCGAGGTGCGCAGAATGTCCTGCAGCGAGGTGGCGGCGGTCTGTTCGATGATCTGCTGCGGGATCACCGTGACCGAGCGCGGGGTATCGACCAGGGGGGCGACGAACGACGGATCCTTGGGCTCGCGCTTCACCCGCCGGCCCTGCACGTCGATGGTCCCCAGATTTGTGGCGTCCTGCGTCACGTCCGCCGTGGCGATCGGGGCTTCGTCACCCGCCAGAACCGGCGAGGCGCACAGCATGCCGGCGGCGCTGGAAGCGAACAGAAGCGCCTTGAGGGCGGAAGAGGGGCCGTCGGACATGGGGGAGAAACCGGTCAGTGATATTGCGATCACGTCGCAATATCACCTTACTCTCGTCCCGCAAGTGACTCTGCGAATAAATCGCAATTAATCCCCCGTGGCGTTTCTAGACCCGCGCGACCGCCTTCATCGACACGGCAGGGTCGGCCAGCAGGGCCGCATCCACCGGCGTCGCCTTGCCGATCAGCTGGCGCCCTCCCATGAACTCGGCCGGGGCGTTGACCGCCTCGACGCAGACGATCCTGTCGCCGTTCAGGTGGAAGACGGCGAAGACGCCGCCGGCCGGGTCGCCGCGCACCACCTGACGGTCGGCGTCGAAGGGCAGGCCGGCGATCTGCAGCTTGACGTCGTACTGATCCGACCAGAACCACGGCACTTCCGGCGCGGGAGCCGCGCGGCCGACGATAGCGGCCGCCGCCTGCTTGGCCTGCTCCAGGGCGTTGGGCACGCTCTCCAGCCGGTGCATCCGCCCGCCGTGAACCGGAATGGGCCGGTAGGTCACGTCGCCGATGGCGTAGATGGCGGGGTCGGCGGTGCGGGCGTTTTCGTCCACGACCACGCCGTTCTCGCAGGCCAGACCGGCCGTCCGCGCCAGGGCTTCGCGCGCCAGGGCGCCGACGCCGACGAGGATGGCGTCGGCCGCGATCAGCGATCCGTCCGCCAGCCGCACGCCGCCGTCCTCGAAACCCGAGACCTCGGCGCCGGTCAGGATTTCGACGCCGTGCCGGCGATGGAGGTCGGTGAAGAAGGCCGACAGGGTCTGCGACGCCACGCGCGCCAGCACCCGGTCCATGCGCTCGATCACCACCGCCTCGGCGCCGAGGGCGCGGGCAGAGGCCGCCGCCTCCAGCCCGACATAGCCGCCGCCGACCACGGCCAGACGCTTGCCGGGGGCCAGCGCCGCCTTCAGGCGTTCGGCGTCCTCCAGCGTGCGAAGCTCCAGCAGATCGGACCGGTCGGCGCCGGGGACGGCCAGCTTGCGCGCCGTCGAGCCGGTGGCCAGGATCAGGGCGTCATAGGACTCGACCACGCCGTCGGCGAAGGTCACGGACTTGCTCGCCGCATCAATGGCGGTCGCCGTGACGCCGGTGCGCAGGTCGATCTTGTGCTCGGCGTAGAAGCTCTCGGGGCGCAGCAGCAGGTCCTCCAGACCCGCCTCGCCCTTCAGCCAAGCCTTGGACAGGGGCGGCCGCTGATAGGGCGCCGCCGCCTCCTCGCCCGCCAGGACGATCTCGCCCTCGAAGCCATACTGTCTCAGCAGCGCCGCCGCCGAGCCCCCCGCGTGTCCCGCGCCGATGATCAGAACCTTGGTCATGGCAGCGGAGATAGGACGGATCGAGCGGAGCGGCTACTCTCTCCTCCCCACTTGTGGGGAGGGGGACCACGAAGTGGTGGAGGGGCCATCCCGCCGACCGCTGAAACCTATCGCCGCGCCGCCGGGATGCGCCGCGCCCTGACGCCGCCCGAGGCGAGGCTATGGATCCAGGTCAAGCGCGGCGGGCTGGAGGGTCTGAAGTTTCGACGCCAGCATCCGGTGGGTCCCTACATCCTGGATTTCTACTGTCACGCCGCGCGGCTGGCGGTGGAGGTCGACGGCGCGGGTCATGATGATCCTGAGCAGATCGCGCATGACGAACGGCGGACGCATTGGCTGGCGTCGCAGGGCGTTGAGGTTCTGCGGGTGCGCTCGACCGATGTGCGCGATCATCCGGAGGGGGTGCTGGCGGTGATCCTTCAGCACGCGACGGGACGGTAGAGGCCCTCCACCACTTCGTGGTCCCCCTCCCCACTCGCGTGGGGAGGAAAGACAGCGGCGGCGCTTGACCGTTCCACTGTTACAGCATAATGAAACACGCCATGAGCCCCGCCCCCGCCAAGACCGCCCTGCTGGACGCCCTGCTTTCGCTGAAAACGCGCGAGGAGGCGGAGGCTTTTCTGTCCGACCTTTGCACCCCTGCTGAACTGCGCGCCTTCGCCGAGCGCTGGCAGGTGGCGCGGCTGCTGGACGGCGGGGACAAGACCTATCGCGAGATCGCCGTGGAAGCCTCGGCCAGCCCGACCACCGTGGTGCGCGTCGCGCGCTCCCTGAAAGACATGCCGCACCAGGGCTATCGCCTGGTGCTGGACCGCCAAAAAACGCCTTCTGGCCAAGCCTGAGTTGAGATCATGAGCACCGTGCAAGGGCGGCTTCGCATCGCCGTTCAGAAATCCGGCCGCCTGGCCGAACGCAGCCTCGACCTGGTCCGCGACGCGGGCCTTCGGGTCATCAAGGGCAACAACGAACTGCTGTATCGGATCGAGAACTATCCGATCGACCTGCTGCGGGTGCGCGACGACGACATTCCGACCTTCGTGGCGGACGGGGTCTGCGACCTCGGCATCGTCGGCGAGAACGTGCTGGAGGAAGGCCGCAACGGCGGGCCGAACGCCGAAGTGGTCATGCCGCTGGGCTTTGGCCGCTGCACGCTGAAGATCGCCGTGCCGCCGACGCTCGACTACGCCGGGCCGCAGTCGCTGGACGGCCTGCGCATCGCCACCTCCTATCCCAAGATCCTGCGGCGCTTCCTCAACGACCGCGACGTGCGCGCCGAGATCGTCACCATGCGCGGCGCAGTCGAGGTGGCCCCGCGGATGAAGCTGGCCTCGGCCATCTGCGACCTGGTCTCGACCGGCGCGACGCTGGAGGCCAACGGCCTGACGGCCAAGGAGACGGTGCTGGACAGCCAGGCGGTGCTGATCAAGGCGCCCACCGCGCCCGAGGCCGGGCTGCAGCACCTGCTGGACAGCATCATCGAGCGGATGGCGGGCGTGGTGTCCTCACAGGGCGCCAAATACGTCATGCTGAACGCCCCGCGCGCGGCGCTGGCTGAGATCACCGCCATCCTGCCGGGCGCCGGCTCGCCCACCGTCATGCCGCTGTCGGGCCGCGACGACGCCGTGGCCGTCCACGCCGTCTGCCAGGAGGCCGTCTTCTGGGAGACGCTGGAGAAGCTGAAGGCGGCGGGGGCCTCGGCCATCCTGGTCCTGCCCATCGAGAAGATGATGTGATGAAGCGTATCGACTGGAACACCCTGGACGCCGCCGGACGCAAGGCGGCGCTGGCCCGGCCGCAGCGCCGCACCGAGGGCTTCGTCACCGGCGTGGTGCGCGAGATCTTCGACGACGTGCAGACGCGCGGCGGTCAGGCCGTGACCGACTGGGCGATCAAGCTGGACGGCGCCGCGCCGCGCCGGGTGGCCATCACCGAGAAGACCGCCGCCGAAGCCCGAGCCGACCTCCCGCCCGCCGCCGCCCGCGCCCTGCGGGTGGCCGCCGACAATATCCGCGTCTTCCACGCCGCAACCCGGCCCGAGGACACCGGCTTCATCGAGACCACGCCCGGCGTGCGCTCCAAGCTGGTGTGGCGGCCCATCGGCTCGGCGGGCCTCTATGTGCCGGGCGGGACGGCGCCGCTGTTTTCGTCGCTGCTGATGCTGGCCATTCCGGCGGGCGTGGCCGGGGTCGGGCGGCGCGTCGCCGTCACCCCCCCTTCGAAAGATGGGTCGGTTCACCCGGCCATGATCGTCGCCGCCGCCGAGGCGGGTCTGGACGAGCTGTGGCTGCTGGGCGGGGCCCAGGCCATCGCGGCGCTGACCTTCGGCGTCGAACTGGACGACGGCGTCATCGAACCCGTCGACAAGCTGTTCGGGCCCGGCAACGCCTATGTGGCCGAGGCCAAACGCTATGCCGCCAGCCTGCCGGGCGGTCCCGCGGCCGATATGCCCGCCGGCCCATCGGAGCTGCTGGTCATCGCCGACCGGGACGCCGACTTCGAGATCGTCGCCGCCGACCTGCTGAGCCAGGCCGAGCACGACGCCGACGCCCAGGTCATTCTGGTCTCCGACAGCGGCACGGCCCTGAACGAGATCGTCGCCGAGGTCGAGCGTCAGGTCGAGACCCTGCCCCGCGCCGCCGTGGCCCGCGCCTCGCTGGCCGAGGCCCGCGCCATCCGCGTGGCCGACATGGCTGAGGCCTGCGCCGCGGCCAACCTCTATGGCCCCGAACACCTGTCGATTCAGGCCGAGGACGCCGAAGCTTTGGTCGACAAGATCACCGCCGCCGGCGCCGTCTTCGTCGGCCAGTGGGCGGCCGAGACGCTCGGCGACTACGCCGCCGGACCCAGCCACGTCCTGCCGACCGACGGCGGGGCGCGGACGCTCGGCGGCATCACCACCGCCAGCTTCATGACCACCATGTCGGTGCAGACGGTGACGCAAGCCGGGGCCGCCGCCCTGGCCCCCGTCGCCGCCCGTCTGGCGCGGATGGAGGGGCTTGAGGGCCACGCGCGGGCGGCCGATCTGAGGACCGAGGCGTGACGCTTCCCGCCCCCTATCCGCCGCTGGTCTCGGGCGGCGAAGGTCTGGACCGTTATCCGGCCGACCCGACCGTGCTGGCCGCCCGGCTGGCCGACCTCTATGGCGTCGCCGCCGATCAGGTGCTGCCGGTGCGCGGCCTGACGCACGGGCTGGAACTGGTCTGGCGTCTGGCTGCTCGCGACGGGCAGACGGTTCAGGCGCCCGAGGCCGAACCCTACCTGGGGCTGGCGGCGCTTTACGCCCGCCCGGTCGAAACGGCCGAGGTCGCCGCGGTCGTCATCCGCGCCCTCGGTTCGCCCGAAGCCGTGGCCGAGATGGCCGAGCGCGTCGCCCCCGCCCTGCTGGTCGTGGACGAGGGTCTGGTCGAGTTCGCCGAGGCGGCGTCCGCCGCGACGGTGGTGAAGGACCACGCCAACCTGATCGTGCTGCGCAGCCTGTCGCTGGCCTATGGCCTGGCCGGGGCGCGGGTCGGGGCGGCGGTGGCGCAAGGGCAGACCTTGGCCCGGCTGGCGCGCGTGCTGGAACCCTACGCCCTGCCCGAGGTCTCGGTGCGGCTGGCGCTGCAGGCGCTGGACCCCTCGCGGATGATCGAGACCGCCGAGCGCATCGACGGCGTGCGCCGCGAGCGCGTCCGCGTGGTCGAGGCCCTGTCGCGGTTGATGCCGCTGGAGGCCGGAGTCGGGCCGGTGATCATCGCCCGCCCCTCCGATCCGGGGGCGGTCATCGAGAGCTTGCGTCGTTTCGGCCTCGACGCCGACGCCGCGGGCGAGCGCGTGCGTCTGCCCGTTTCGCTGAAGCCCGAGGTCAACGATCGACTGCTGGTGGCCCTGGGCGCCGCCGCGCCCAAGGTTCGCCGCACCCGCGTCGGACAGGCCGTGCGCGATACGAAAGAGACCCGCATCGTCTGCGCCGTCGATCTGGACAGCGCCGGGCCGGTGACCATCCACACCGGCGTCGGCTTCTTCGACCACATGATCGAACAGGTGGCGGCGCACGGCGGCTTTTCCATCCGCCTGTCGTGCGAGGGCGACCTGCACACCGATCCGCACCACACCATCGAGGACAGCGCCATCGCCCTGGGGCAGGCGCTGAAACAGGCGCTGGGCGAAAGGAAGGGCATCGCCCGCTACGGCTTCGTCCTGCCGATGGACGAGGCCAACGCCAGCGTCTCCATCGACCTGTCGGGGCGACCCTATCCGGTGTTCGAGGGGACGTTCGCGACCCCCTTCATCGGCGACTACCGCACCGACCTGACGGCGCACGTCATCCGCTCCTTGGCCGAAAACCTGGGCGCGGCCATCCACGTCAGCGTCACCGGCGACGACGACCATCACAAGACCGAGGCCGTTTACAAGGCCCTGGGCCGCGCCCTGCGTCAGGCCATCCGCGTCGAGGGCGATGTCGTGCCGTCGACCAAGGGGGTGCTGTGAGCCCCCCTCGCACCAAGGATGTCACCCTGATCGGTTACGGCTCGGGCAATGTCGCCTCGGTGCGGTTCGCGCTGGAGCGGCTGGGCGCGCGGGTGCGGATCACCGCCGATCCCGCCGATCTGGGCGAGGCCGAGCGGGTCATCCTGCCCGGCGTCGGGGCTGCGGGCTATGCCATGCAGCGGCTGAACGCGCTCGGTCTGGTCGAGCCTCTGCGCCAGTTCAAACGCCCGCTGCTGGGCGTCTGTCTGGGCCAGCAGCTGCTGTTCGAGACCAGCGCCGAGGATGGCGGCGCCGACTTGCTGGGTCTGATCCCGGGTCGGGTCGAAGCCATCGCGCCCGCGCCCTCACGGCCCTCGCCGCACATGGGCTGGAGCCGGCTGGCGATCCGTCGCCCCGATCCCCTGCTGGAGGGGATCAAGGACGGCGACTGGGCCTATTTCGTGCACGGCTTCGTCTGCCCCGACGGCCCGGCGACGATCGCCGCCGCCGACTACGGCATCCCCGTGCCCGCCGTGGTCAACAGCGCCAACCGCTGGGGCTGCCAGTTCCACCCGGAACGCTCGGCGGCTGCGGGCGCGCGTATCCTCAAGAACTTCCTCGAGTTGCCCGCATGATCGTCTATCCCGCCATCGACCTGAAGGACGGCGTCTGCGTGCGGCTGATGCACGGGCGCTTCGATCAGGTGACCCGCTATGACGAGGTCCCGGCCGCGCGTCTGGCCGCCTTCGCCGCCGAGGGCGCGGCCTGGGTCCACATTGTCGATCTGGACGGGGCCGAAGCCGGGCGCGCCATGCAGCACGGCCTGATCGGAGAGATGGCGGCCTCGGTCACCGTCAAGATCCAGTCGGGCGGCGGCGTGCGCTCCGAGGCCGATGTCGAACGCCTGCTGGAGGCCGGCGTCGACCGCGTCGTGGTCGGGTCGATGGCCGTGACCAAGTCGGACGAGGTGCTGGCCTGGCTGGACCGGTTCGGGTCCGAACGCATCACCCTGGCGCTGGACGTCAAGTACGAGGACGGTGTTCCGGTCCCGGCGCTGAAGGGCTGGACCCAGTCGGCGGGGGTCGATCTGTGGACGGCTCTAGAGCGCTATCCGTCCGACCTGCTGACCCATGTGCTGATGACCGACGTGGGCCGCGACGGCGCCCTGACCGGGCCCAATCTCGACCTGCTGGGCGAGGCCCTGGCGCGACGGCCGGAGCTGAAGATCCAGGCCTCGGGCGGGGTGGCGTCGCTGGACGACCTGACCGCCGCACGCGATCTGGGCTGCGACGGGGCCATCGTCGGGCGCGCCATCTATGAGGGACGCTTCACCGTAGCCGAGGCGCTGAAGGCGGTCGCGCCATGACCGCGAGACGCATCATCCCCTGCCTCGACGTCAAGGACGGGCGGGTGGTCAAGGGCGTGCGCTTCGAGGGCCACGTCGACATGGGCGACGCCGCCGAACTGGCCGCGCGCTATCGCGATCAGGGCGCCGACGAACTGGTCTTCTACGACATCACCGCCAGCCCCGAGGGGCGGACGCTGGACTATGGCTGGGTGCAGGACATCGCCCGGCTGCTGGACATCCCCTTCTGCGTCGCGGGCGGCATCCGCACCGTGGAGCAGGCGGCGCGCTGTCTCGACCACGGGGCCGACAAGGTGTCGATCAACTCCCCCGCGCTGGAACGTCCCGAACTGATCGGCGAGATGGCCGCGCGGCTGGGGCGGCAATGCGTCGTCGTCGGCGTCGACAGCGCCTTCCAGGACGGCGAGTGGCGGGTGCATAAATACACCGGCGATCCCAACGCCCGGCGCGGCGCGGGCAAGCTGACCATGGACTGGATCGTCGAGGCGCAGAGCCTCGGCGCCGGGGAGATCGTGCTGAACTGCATCGATCAGGACGGGGTGCGGCGCGGCTATGACATAGCCCAACTATCCGAGGCGCGGCGGCGGCTGACCATTCCTCTGGTCGCCTCGGGCGGCGCCGGCACGGTCGAGCATTTCCGCGATGTGTTCGAGCAGGCGGATGTTTCCGGCGCCCTGGCCGCCAGCGTCTTCCACTCGGGCGCGATCGCGATTCCCGATCTCAAACATTACCTCGATCAGGTCGGGGTGGAGGTGAGGATATGACCCGCCCCCTCCCTTCCCGCTCATCCCGGCGGACGCCGGGATCCAGAGCTTTGGCCAGAAGCGCAGACATCTGGACCTCCGGCCTGATGATATTCAACGCTACGTCGCGTGGCTCTCACTGGATCCCGGCGTCCACCGGGATGAGCGGATTAGAATAATGCTCGACCTCCAATCCCTCGACATCACCAAGATCGATTTCGCCAAGGGCGGCGGCCTGATCCCCGCCGTGGTGCAGGACGCCGACACCCTGCAGGTGCTGACGCTCGCCTATATGGACGAGGCGGCGCTGCGCGAGACGCTGGACAGCGGACAGGCGACCTTCTTCTCGCGGTCACGCGGCGGGCGGTGGCGGAAGGGCGAGACCTCGGGCGATTTCCTCAATGTGGTGTCGGTCACGCCCGACTGCGACGGCGACGCCGTGGTGGTGAAGGTCCGCCCGGTCGGCAACGCCTGCCACCTGAACCGTGTCAGTTGCTTCGGCGACGAGGACGCGCCGGGCGTGGGCCGGATCGCGCGGCTGGAGCGCACCATCCACGTCCGCGCTCAGGCCGATCCCAACGACAGCTGGACCGCGCGCCTGATGGCGCAGGGCCCCAAACGCGCGGCGCAGAAGGTCGGCGAAGAGGGCGTCGAGACGGCGCTGGCGGGGGCTGCGGGCGACGAGGCGGAACTCGCCAGCGAGTCGGCGGATTTGATCTATCACCTGCTGGTCCTGCTCCATGCGCGTAACATGGTGTTTCAGGACGTGCTCGACGTCTTGGCGCATCGCGCGCAACCGGCCAAGGACGATAGCTAGGCCGTAAGGCGAAGACCCCGCACGCCGGGGCCACGGAGGAAAAGCGCGAATGGCGGCTCTCATTCTGTTCGGCGGAGGCGGCGACCTCGCCATGCGGATGCTGTTGCCTTCGCTCTATTTCCTCGACCACGACGGCCTGCTGCCCGAGGGGCTGAAGATCATCGGCGCCGCCCGCTCGCACGAGACCCGCGAGGACTATGTCGCCAAGGTCCATGAGGCGGTGAAGCCGCGCGCCGAGGCCGACGACGCCTGGGACGAGGCCAGCTGGGCGCGGATGGCCGCCCGCCTCGACTATCTGGCCGTGGACGCCACCGATCCCGAAAGCCTGAAGCCGCTGAAGGCCAGATGCGGCGACGGCGACGTCACCTCCTTCCTGGCGGTGTCGCCCTCGCTCTACGACCGCATCGTCACGGCGATGAAGCCCGCGGGTCTGGCCGAGAAGAACTGCCGCATCGTGCTGGAGAAGCCGGTCGGCCACGACCTGACGAGCTTCCTTGAGATCGACGACGCCGTGGCCCGCGCCTTCGACGAGCGCCAGGTGTTCCGCATCGACCACTACCTGGGCAAGGAGACGGTCCAGAATCTGATCGCCCTGCGCTTCGGCAACACCATCTTCGAGCCGCTGTGGAACAATCTGACGGTCGACCACGTCCAGATCACGGTCGGCGAAACGGTCGGCGTCGGCGACCGCTGGCCCTACTACGACGAATACGGCGCCCTGCGCGACATGCTGCAGAACCACATGCTGCAGCTGCTGTGCCTGGTGGCGATGGAGCCCCCGAGCGACCTCGACCCGGATTCCGTGCGCAATGAAAAGGTCAAGGTGCTGCGGTCCTTGCGCCCCATCACGCCCGAGGAAGCCGAGCGCGTCACGGTGCGCGGCCAGTATGTGGCGGGTCAGGTCGAGGGCCAGCTGGCCAAGGCCTATGAGCAGGAGCGCGGCCAGCCTTCGGAGACCGAAACCTTCGTCGCCATCCGCGCCGACATCGACAACTGGCGCTGGGCGGGCGTGCCCTTCTTCATGCGCACCGGCAAGCGCCTGCCGGAGAAGCGCACCGAGATCGTCATCCAGTTCAAGCCGGTGCCCCACTCCATCTTCGGCCACGGCGAGCGCGGCGACATCTACGACAATCGTCTGGTCATCGAACTGCAGCCCGAGGAAGACATCTCGCTGTCGGTGATGAACAAGAAGCCGGGGCTGGATCAGCGGATGCTGTTGCAGCCGATCAAGATGAGCCTGTCCTGGGGGCAGGACGGCAAGGACGCCGCCCCGCCGCGTCGCCGCATCGCCTATGAGCGGCTGCTGCTGGACGCGCTCAAGGGCGATTCGACCCTGTTCGTGCGCCGCGACGAGGCCGAGCAGGCGTGGAAATGGGTCGACGAGGTCTCCGAGGCCTGGGACTGCCGCGACTGCAAGCCGCTGGACTATGTCGCCGGAACCTGGGGACCGGAGGCGGCGGACCTGCTGCTGTCGCGGACGGGTCGGAAGTGGAACACGCGCGATGAGTAAATTGGCACACAAGCCCTCCCCTCGAGGGGGAGGGTTGGGAGGGGTGAAGACAGGCCGGGTCCCGCTTCGCACCAGAGGGCTCGACCTTGCAAGCAGCGGTGCCTCGCGCGCCATCAAGTTCAGCCTCCTGCCTGCACCCCATCCCCCAACCCCTTCCCCCTCGAGGGGAAGGGGAGGCATGCCATGACCCAATCACTCATTCAGGTATTCCCTACCGTCCGGTCCTGGACCGAGGCCGCCGCCGCGCGGCTGGCGGAGGCGCTGGCGGCCGGGATCGCCGCGAACGGCCGCGCCGTCTTCGCCGGATCGGGCGGCTCGACCCCCTCGCCCATCTACGCCGGGCTGGCCCAGGCAGACTTGGACTGGTCCAGGGTCGTCGCCACCCTGGTGGACGAGCGCTATGTGCCGGAGACCTCGCCCGACTCGAACGCGGCGTTGATGAAGCGGACCCTGCTGACGGGTCGGGCCGCCGCTGCGCGCTTCCTGCCGCTCTACCGCCCCGCCGTGACCGTGGACCGCGCCGCCGCCGAGGCGTCGAAGGCTCTGGCGGCCGAAGACAGGCGTCTGGACGCCGTCCTGCTGGGCATGGGCGAGGACGGGCATATCTGCTCGATGTTCCCGCAAAGCCCGACGCTGAAGACCCTGCTGACGCCCGACCTGAAGCCCGCCGTCTATGGCGTGCCGCCGGGCCGCGACGGTCTGGCGCCGCCCCAGGAACGGCTGTCGATCAACCTGCCCTATCTGATTTCCGCCCGTCGCGTGGTGCTGGCCCTGACCGGGGCGGCCAAGCGCGCCGTGTTCGAGCGCGAAGCCCAGGGCGATCCCCGCGTCCATCCCATCGCCGCCCTGATCGCGGCCAAGGTTCCCCTCGAAGTGCTCTGGACGGAGGCCGTCTGATGGCTCCCCCCCTGAATCCCGTGGTGGCGGAAGTCACCGCCCGCATCGTCGAACGCAGCCGCGCCACTCGCGCCGACTACATCCGCCGCATGGACGCCGCCCGCGACAGCGGGGCGGGGCGCGCCAAGCTGTCCTGCGCCAACTGGGCGCACGCCTTCGCCGGCCAGACCGTGGCCGACAAGCTGACGGCCATGGACGGGTCCAAGCCCAACGTCGGCGTGGTCACCGCCTACAACGACATGCTGTCGGCGCATCAGCCGTTCGAGCGCTTCCCCGCCGTGATCCGCCAGGCCGTCCGCGAGGTCGGGGCCACGGCCCAGGTGGCGGGCGGAACCCCGGCCATGTGCGACGGCGTCACGCAAGGGCGCCCCGGCATGGAGCTGTCGCTGTTCAGCCGCGACGTCATCGCCATGGCGACGGGCGTGGCCCTGACCCACGACGCCTTTGACGCCGCCATGATGCTGGGCGTCTGCGACAAGATCGTGCCGGGCCTGTTCATGGGCGCGCTGGCGTTTGGTCATCTGCCGGTCGTGTTTGCGCCTGCGGGACCCATGCCCTCGGGCATTCCCAACGCCGAGAAGGCCCGCATTCGCGCCGAATATGCGCAGGGGCTGGTGGACCGCGCCACCCTGCTGCAAAGCGAGATCGGCAGCTATCACTCGCCCGGCACCTGCACCTTCTACGGCACCGCCAACTCCAATCAGATGATGATGGAGATCGCCGGCCTGCATCTGCCTTCGACCGCCTTCGTCCACCCCGATACGGGCCTGCGCGACGCCCTGACGGCGGCGGCCGCCAAGCGGGCGGTGGAACTGGCGCGCACGGGCCAAGGCCGCATGGCCGATGTCATCAGCGAGAAGTCAATCGTCAACATGATCGTCGCCCTGCTGGCCACCGGCGGCTCGACCAACCACGCCATCCATCTGGTCGCCATGGCGCGGGCGGCGGGGGTGCTGATCGACTGGACCGACATGGACCAGCTGTCGTCGGTGACGCCGCTTCTGGCGCGGGTCTATCCCAACGGCTCGGCCGACGTGAACGCCTTCCAGGCGGCCGGCGGCGTGGCCTTCGTGACGCGCGAACTGGCGCAGGCGGGCAATATCCATTCCGACGTCATGACCGTCATGGGTCAGGGCATCGAGGCCTATTTCCAGGAACCGTCGCTGGTGGACGGCGAACTGGTCTGGCGCGACGGGGTCGAGGAAAGCCTGGACCGCGACATCCTGCGTCCCGCCGCCGATCCCTTTGACAAGGAGGGCGGGCTGCGGCTGGTCCAGGGCGACCTGGGCCGGGCGGTCATCAAGGTCTCGGCGGTCAAGCCCGAGCACCGCATCGTCGAAGCGCCCGCCGCCGTGTTCGAGACGCAGGAAGACGCGCTCCAGGCCTTCAAGGACGGCAAGCTGTTTCGCGACGTCGTCGTGGTGCTGCGCTTCCAGGGCCCGAAGGCCAACGGCATGCCGGAACTGCACAGCCTGTCACCGGCCCTGTCGGTGATCCAGGACCGGGGTTTCAAGGTCGCCTTCGTCACCGACGGCCGCATGTCGGGCGCCAGCGGCAAGACCCCCGCCGCCATCCACGTCAGCCCGGAAGCGCTGGCGGGGGGCCCCCTGGCCTATGTTCAGGACGGCGACGTCATCCGTCTGGACCCCGAGGCCGGGGTGCTGAGCACGGTCGGGGTGAGCGGCCTGACCGCGCGGCCGCTGGCCGTCCGCTCGACCGCCAACGCCGAGGGGTCGTCCTGGGGCTATGGTCGCGAACTGTTCGGCGCCTTCCGTCATGTCGTGACCACGGCCGAGCGGGGGGCCACCGTCTGCTTCGCCGTTCCCGTCGGCGTGGGCGGTCATACCGATACGCCCCCCAATCCCAACTTCGTCGACCGGACGGTGGACGCCTGATCCGCCCCGCCGAGCGCAGGAAACGACCCGATGAACGACAAGACGCTTCTCGTTGGTCCCCAGCTTGTCGGCGACGTCGGCGGCACCAATGCTCGCTTCGCCCTGGCCCGGATGGTGGACGGCCAGGTCGTTCTGGACCACCACGAGAGCTTCCCTGCCCACGAACACCCGACCTTCCTCGGCGGGGTGAAGGCCTTCCTCGACGGCTGCGCGGTCAAGCCGACCGGCGGGGTCCTGGCCGTGGCCGGGCCGGTCACGGACGGAGCCATCGACCTGACCAACTCGCCCTGGCAGGTGTCGGAGGCCGAGTTGCAGAGCCTGGGCCTCAATCCGGTCAGGCTGATCAATGATTTCGAGGCCCTGGCCTGGGGCGCGCCGATCGTGCCCGAGGACCAGCTGGCCTCGCTGGGCGGGCCGGCGGAGGGTCAGCACGACGCCGCCCTGGCCGTGCTCGGCCCCGGCACCGGCTTCGGCGTCTCAGCCCTGGCGCGCGACAGCCACGGCCGCGAGATCGCCCTGCCGAGCGAGGGCGGCCACGCCTGTTTCGCCCCGGGCGACGCGGTCGAGGACGAGATCCTGCGCATCCTGCGCCGCCGCTATGACCGGGTGTCGATCGAGAGGCTGATCTGCGGCCCCGGCCTGCTGAACATGCACCGGGCGCTGGCCGAGATCGACGGGCGCGAGAGCCATATTGAGGACCCGGCGCAGATCACCCGCGAGGCGCTCGAGGACATGCACAGCCCCTGCGGCGCGACCCTGGCGCGGTTCTGCGCCATCCTGGGCGCCGTGGCCGGGGACGTGGCCCTGACCATGGGAGCGCGCGGCGGAATCTACATCGCCGGCGGCATCGCCCCGCGCATCCTGCCCTTCCTCAAGGCCAGCCCCTTCCGCGAACGGTTCGAGCGCAAGGGGCGGTTCCAGCCCTATATGGAGGCCATCCCGACCAAGGTGATCCTGCACGAGCAGGCCGCGTTGCTCGGCGCCGCGCGCGTGGCCTTCGCCGAAGCGCGTTGAAGGAAAAATCACGGCGGCGTGAACCGTTCGTGAGCGACGGCGTTATTCAAGCTTAACCTGCTCTGGAAGGACGCCCCATGAAAAAGATCGCCGTCACCGCCGCCGCCCTGTTCATCGTCGCCGGCCTCGCCGCTTGCCAGAACCCGACCGAAAAGGCCGCTGAAAGCAAGGCCGCCGCGGTCAAGGCGGAAGGCAACGCCGCCGCTGACCAGATGAACGCCCAGGCCGACACCACCATGGCCCAAGGCGCCGCCACCGCCGATGCGGTCAAGGCCGAAGCGGATCGCAAGGCCGAGGCCCTGAAAGCTGAGGCCGACAATGCCAAGAAGGCCGCCGGCGAGCACGCCGCCGCCGTCAAGGACGCCGCCAAGCCCACCTAGGCCCTGATCGGAAAGCCCCCGCCGCGAAGCCGACGGGGGCTGATGATCTCAGTCGATGCAGAGCGTCGCCTCGGCCTTGCCGTCCTTGATGGTGGTGCGACAGCCGAAACGGTTGCTGTCGGCCTGACAGACGCCGGTCGCACGCGCGCCCGGAGCGATACCGTTGTTGCCCGCGATCTCGCAGTCGCCTTCGCATTGCGAGGCGTCGGTGCAGCGCTTCCCCGCGTCGGGGTATCTGACCACGCACTGCCAGGATTGCATCCGCCCCACCTGGCGCATCTCGCCGCCGCGCGCGGTGCAGGACGACGAACTGATGGTCATCGTCGGCGGCGGCTCGGGCGCTTCGACAGGGACCACGGGTTCCGGCGCTGGAGTCGGGGAACAGGCCGCCAGGACGAGACCGGCGGCGAACAGCAGGGCTTTCAGCTTCATCCGACGTTTCCTTTTTCGAACCCGCTCCAGCAGTCGTCGTAGTCGAGCTGCATCTGCGGCGTCGCCTCGGCCCAGGCCGTGGTGCGGATCGGCATCCGCGTCTCGAACATGAAGGCCAGGGTGTTCTCGATCTTGTGCGGCTTCAGGTCGGCCTTGGTCGCGCCGTCCCAGCTGGCCTGATCCGGACCGTGGCCGCTCATGCGGTTATGCAGGGAGGCGCCGCCGGGGGCAAAGCCGCCCGCCTTGGCGTCATAGGCGCCGAAGACCAGACCCATGAACTCGCTCATGACGTTCCTGTGGAACCACGGCGGACGGAAGGTGTCCTCGGCCACCATCCAGCGCGGCGGGAAGATGACGAAGTCGCAGTTGGCCGTGCCCGGCGTGTCCGACGGACTGGTCAGGACGGTGAAGATCGACGGGTCGGGGTGGTCGTAAGAGACCGTGCCGATGGTGTTGAACCGCGCCGTGTCATAGCGATAGGGGGCGTAGTTGCCGTGCCAGCCGACCACATCCACCGGGCTATGGCCAAAGGTCGTGGCCCAGAGCTGACCGCCGTATTTCTGAATGCACTGGGTGGGGCGATCCACGTCCTCGAACCAGGCGACCGGGGTCTCGAAATCGCGGGGATTGGCCAGGCCGTTGGAGCCGATGGGGCCGAGGTCCGGCAGGCGGAAGGGGCTGCCGTAGTTCTCGCAGACGTAGCCGCGCACCGGTCCATCGACCTCGACGCGGAAGCGCACGCCGCGCGGGATGACGACGATCTGGCCGGGGGCGGCCTCGATCACGCCCATCTCGGTGACGAAACGCTGCGCGCCCTCCTGCGGCACGATCAGCAGTTCGCCGTCGGCGTCGTAGAAGACGCGGTCGACCATCGAGCGGTTGGCGACATAGAGGTGGATGCCCACGCCGACGCCCGAATCCGCGTCGCCATTGCCGCCATAGGTGACCAGGCCCTCGACCCAGTCGGTGGGGGCGTCCGGCAGGGGCAGAGGGTCCCAGCGCATCCGGTTGGGGTTGGGCGGAGTCTCGGCGAAGGGACCGGACCGCACCCGCCCCTGCGCGAACGGTTGATACGGCCCGTGCTGGGCCGAGGGCCGCAGGCGGTACAGCCAGCTGCGCAGGTTATGATCGCGCGGCGCGGTGAAGGCCGCGCCCGACAGCTGTTCGGCATAGAGGCCCAGCGCCGGACGCTGCGGCGAATTGCGCCCCACCGGCAGGGCGCCCTCGACGGCCTCGGTGGCGAAATGATTGGCGAAGCCGGTCTGATAGGCGGGCGCGTTGGATCGCGTCATGTGGTTTCTCCCTTGGGAGAGGTTTAGCGAGCGAAGCCCACCCCGTCATCCTTCTCCCCTTGAGGGAGAAGGTGGCTCGCGGAGCGAGACGGATGAGGGGTCGCACCTCCCTGTCCGATGCGGATAGCACTCTTAAATCAGCCGACGGAGAAACCCTTCATCCGAGCGCCTCCGGCGCCCACCTTCTCCCGCAAGGGGAGAAGGAAAGTCAGAACCCCTGGCTGCGCGCCAGCCGTTCTGCGTGGAACCCCGCGTCGCCGAGCATTTCGTTCAGCACCCGCACCCGCTTCATGAACAGGCCGACGTCGAAGGCGTCGGTCATGCCGACGCCGCCGTGCATCTGCACCGCCTCCTGCACCGCCAGTTCGGCGACGCGGCCGGCCTTGGCCTTGGCGACGCCCGCCGCCATTTCGGCGTCGGGGCGGCCCGCGTCGATGGCCTGGAGCGCGGCCAGGGTCGCGGCCTTGGCCAGCTCCAGCTCGGTGAACAGGTGGGCGGCGCGGTGCTGCAGGGCCTGGAACTCGCCGATCAGCTTGCCGAACTGCTGGCGGGTCTTGAGGTAGTCCAGCGTGATCCTGAAGGCCTGATCCCCCGCCCCGACCAGAGAGGCGGCGGCGCAAGCGCGGCCCAGGATCAGGGCGGCGTCCAGCGGCCCCTGCCCCTCGCCTGCCGCGCCGATCACGGCGTCGGCGTTCACGATCACGTCGCTCAGGGTCACGCGCGCGGCGTTGTGGGCGTCGACCATGACGGTGCGTTCGACCGCGACGCCGCTGGTCTTCGGGTCGATCAGGAAGAGGGTGAGGCCGTCGTCGGCCCCATCTTCCTGAATTCGCGCCGCGACGATGAGGGCGTCGGCGACGTGGCCGTCCAGCACGAAGCCCTTGGCGCCGTTCAGCTTGAAGCCGTTTCCGGCGCGGTCGGCCCGCGTCGTGATCTTGGCCGGAGCGTGCTTCGGCCCTTCATCGACGGCAAGGCTGAGGATGGCCTCGCCCGCCGCTATCCTGGCCAGCCATGATTTCTGTG
Organism: Brevundimonas sp. 01N35; assembly: GCF_056399785.1. Taxonomy (NCBI): domain Bacteria; kingdom Pseudomonadati; phylum Pseudomonadota; class Alphaproteobacteria; order Caulobacterales; family Caulobacteraceae; genus Brevundimonas; species Brevundimonas sp. 01N35. The sequence goes on along the minus strand of NZ_JBFTRZ010000006.1, from coordinate 160,926 downwards.
CCTGCGATCCCGCCGTCTTCAGCACGGTCGCGGCCAGCACCGATGAGCCCATGAAGGGCGAGGGCGTCAGGGTGCGCCCCAGGCTTTCGGCGATGACGCCCGCCTCGACCGCGCCGAGGCCCGATCCGCCGTCCTCCTCGGGGATGACGACGCCGGCGAAGCCCATCTCGCCGAAGGCCCGCCACAGGTCGCGCGACACGCCGTCGGGGTCGCGGCTATCGCGCAGTTGGCGCAGGTGAGCGATGGGGGCGTGCTCGTTCAGGAAGCCGTCGGCGGCGTCCTGAAGCATGGTCTGCTCTTCGGTCAGGATCAGGGCCATCAGATCATTCCTCCAAAGCCCTCCCCCTCGATGGGGGAGGGTTGGGTGGGGGTGTCGGCAGGCGTTGTGCGGGCGAACGCTAGTGACGCCGCCTCTCCCGCCACAACGAACAGGGCGACGGGCGCACCCCCATCCCCGGCCCTTCCCCCATCGAGGGGGAAGGGAGTGTGCAAAGCCGCCATCCTCACGCCCCCGGCAGTTGCAGCAGGTGTTTGGCGATGATGTTCAGCTGGATTTCGCTGGTGCCGCCCTCGATGGAGTTGGCCTTGGTGCGCAACCAGTCGCGGGCGGCGGCGCCGTCCTTGGAGCGCTCGCCTTCCCATTCCAGCGCGTCTGACCCTCCCGCCGCCATGGCCAGTTCGTGACGGCGCTTGTTCAGTTCGGAGCCGTAGTATTTCAGCATGGAGGCAATGGCCGGGTGAGCCTGCTTGGCCTTCACCTGATCGCCGACGCGCTCCATCGCCAGACGGAAGGCGGCGGCGTCGATGTCATAGTCGTTGATGCGGGCGCGCAAGGACGGTTCGTCCAGCCGCCCGGCCTCGTCCACGCCGAGCGCATCGACCGCGACCTGACCCAGGGGGCGGCCGACGCCGCTATCGCCCATGGCGCCGATCATGGTCCGCTCGTGCGCCAGCAGGGCCTTGGCCACGTCCCAGCCGCGGTTCAGCACGCCAACCAGATTCTCTTTTTCCACGCGCACGTCGTCGAAAAAGGTCTCGCAGAAGGGCGACTTGCCCGAAATCAGGGTGATGGGGCGGGTGCTGACGCCCGGCGTCGCCATGTCGAACAAGACAAAGCTGATGCCCAGATGCTTGGGCGCCTCGGGGTCGGTGCGGACCAGACAGAAGATCCAGTCGGCCTGGTCGGCGTAGGAGGTCCAGACCTTCTGGCCGTTGACGATCCAGTGGTCGCCCTGATCGACCGCGCGCGTCTGGATCGAGGCCAGGTCAGAGCCGGCGCCGGGCTCGGAATAGCCCTGACACCAGCGGATCTCGCCGCGGACGATGGGCGGCAGGAAGCGCTGCTTCTGCTCCTCAGTGCCGAAGGCCAGCAGCGCCGGGCCGAGCATCCAGATGCCGAAGCTGGCCAGCGGCATCTGCGCCTTGATGCGGCGCATCTCGGAGGCCAGCACCTTGGCCTCTTCGCGGTTCAGGCCGCCGCCGCCGTATTCGGCGGGCCATTCCGGCGCGGTCCAGCCGCGCGCCGCCATGCGCTCCAGCCACAGCCTGTGCGCCGGGGTCTTGAACACGGGGTTGCGGCCGCCCCAGACATAGTCCGCGTCGCCGTCGCGCGGCCCGCGCACCTCGGCCGGGCAGTTGGCCTCCAGCCAGGCGCGCGTCTCGGCGCGGAACGTCTCCAGATCGGCCATGGCCGCCCTCCCTGCGTTCGTCGTTGCAGGGAGGCTAGCCGGTCTTTTTTGGAAACGGAATGGGAAGAATCTCCCTCCCCCGCAGGGGGAGGGAGAGGCGTCGCGTGTCGCGCTATTTCTTCGTCGGCAGGAAGGGCGAGAAGGTGATGACGGTGAAGGTGTCGCGGATGTGGGGGCGCGTCTGCACCTGCTTGGTCACGAAGGTGCCGATGTCGGCGTCTTTCGGCAGCTGGAACTTGGCCAGCAGGTCATGCTGACCCGAGGTCGAGTAAACTTCCGACACGTTTTCAACATTGTCGACCAGATCGGCGGCGACGTCGTTGGCGTAGCCCAACTCGCATTTGATGAAGACGAAAATGGCGGTCATCATGGTCGGAACCTCCCGTTCAAGCGGAGGTGCATAGCGGATGGAAACGGCATGGGTAAGGCTCCGGCGACACTGACGGCCCCTCCAGTCGATTACGAGGCGGCGTACAACAATCGGGAACGGGTGCCGGGACACCCGGAAATCCTGAAACGATGGCGAGAGGATTCGGCCCGCGTCATCGACGCCCGCCACCCCGAAACCGTCGAATACGGTCCCAGCGAACGCCAGAAGATGGAGTGGTTCGACGCCGGCTCCGGCACGCCGACCGCCATCTTCATCCACGGCGGCTACTGGCAGGCGCTGGACCGGGCCTGGTTCGCCTGGGTGGCGCCCGCCCTGCTGGATCACGGGATCAGCGTCGTCATCCCCGGCTATGACCTGGCCCCGGCGGTCAAGGTCGGCGCCATCATCGGCCAGATGCGCCGCGCCACGGAACTGGTGCGCGACCGCACCGGCAAGCGGCCGCTGGTCTTTGGTCATTCCGTCGGCGGGCATATGGCGGCCTGCATGTTGTCCGAGGGCCGGGCGCGGGCGGCGCTGGCCATCTCGGGCGTGTTCGACATCGAGCCGCTGATCCACACCACGCTGAACCAGGCCCTGGGGCTGGACGCGGCCACGGCGCGGGCGCTGTCGCCGATCCACTGGCCCGTCCCCAACGGCGGGGCGCCGGGCGGGCGGGCGCTGGACTGCTGGGTCGGCGGGGCCGAGAGCAACGAGTTCATCCGTCAGAGCCGCAGCATGGCCGCCGAATGGGGCGGCAAGGGCGCCGACACCCATGTCGAGGTGCTGGACGGGCTGGATCACTTCACCATGCTCGACCCGCTGGCCGACAAGGACAGCAGCATGGTCAAACGGCTGACTGCGCTGGCGACCGCCGAATAAGGCGCCGCTTACCAGGATTGATCCCGGCAGCCCTTGACGCAGGGGCCGCCTACCGCCGATCTGCGGGCTGCAAGGCCTGAAGGAGACCCCATGCGCCACGATCGTCTCAGCGTGCTGACCGCCCTCGAAACGCAAGGGGTGGTGCCGGTCTTCTATCACGCCGACCCGGAGGTCTGCGCCGAGGTGATCCGCGCCTGTGCGCGCGGCGGGGCCAAGGCGGTTGAGTTCACCAACCGCGGCGACTTCGCCTGGGAGACCTTCACCGCCCTGTCGAAGCAGTTCGCCCGGACCGATCCCGACATCATCATGGGCGTCGGCTCGATCCTGGACGCGTCGACGGCGGCTCTCTACCTCGCTTCGGGCGCGCGCTTCGTCATCAGCCCCTGCCTGGTTCCCGAGGTGGCGCAGGTCTGCAACCGCCGTCAGGTCGCCTATTCGCCGGGCTGCGGCTCGGTGCGCGACATCTCGGAGGCTCAGGCCCTGGGCTGCGAGATCGTCAAGCTGTTCCCCGGCGCCTCGGTCGGCGGCCCGGACTTCGTCAAGGCGGTGCTGGGGCCGATGCCCTGGACCAAGATCATGCCGACCGGCGGCGTCGACCCCGACGAGGCCTCCATCGCCAAATGGTTCGGTTCGGGCATCGTCGCGGCGGGCATGGGGTCCAAGCTGATCACCGACGCCGCGATCCAGGCCAAGGACTGGGCCGGGATCGAAGCCAAGGTGCGCCAGACGGTCGAAGCGATCGCGGCGTTCAGAAGCAAGTAGCCCCCTCTTTCCTCCCCATTCCATGGGGAGGTGGACCGCGTAGCGGTGGAGGGGCTTTGCCACGTCAAAGCAGCCCCTCCGTCACGGCGCTTCGCGCCGCGCCACCTCCCCGTCGCGAAGCGATAGGGAGGAGAAACAAAAGGCCCCGCTGGTTGATCCAGCAGGGCCTCTTCTATTCAGACGCTGAAACGCCTCAGGCGGCGGCGGCGGCGGCCTTGGCCAGCTTGTCCTGGTGGGCCTTCATGCCGATGGCGATCAGCTCGGCGGCTTCGCCGGCGTCGCCCCAGCCGTTGACCGTGACCGACTTGCCCTTCTCCAGATCCTTGTAGCGGGTGAAGAAGTGCTCGATCTGCTCGATCAGGATGGCGGGCAGCTGACGGTAGCTGGAGACCTCGGTGTAGTAGGGGTTCAGCTTGTCGACCGGCACGGCCAGGATCTTTTCGTCGCCGCCGGCCTCGTCGACCATCTTCAGCACGCCGATCGGGCGCGAGCGGATGACGCAGCCCGGCACAACGGGGGTCGGGTTCAGCACGATGACATCGCAGGGATCGCCGTCGTCCGACAGGGTGTGCGGGATGAAGCCGTAGTTGCCCGGATAATACATGGCGGTGTGCAGGAAGCGGTCGACAAACAGGGCGCCCGAGGCCTTGTCCATCTCGTATTTGACCGGCAGGCCGCCTTGCGGAATTTCGATGACCACGTTGACGTCCCAGGGGGCGTTGGGGCCAACCGGAATGGCTTCGATGTTCATGATACGCTCTTATTGCAGGTGCGAACGGGGAGTTGGGGCGCGTGATAAGCTTTGCGTCGCCGAACAGCAAGCGTCAGAGGACGCAGCGAGGCGAACGCCCTTGCCCCATAGGCCCGACTGAAGGCATCAACACGGCATGACCCTGCTCGACTGGATCGCCCTCGCCCTCTTCTTCATCGCCTGGCTCGGCTATGGCCCGATCCTGGGGCTGATCGCCCGGCGCAGCGGCTCGCTGAACGACGACATGCTGATCGTCCGCGACAGCTGGATGACGGCCATGACCCACCGCGAGACGCGGCTGATCGACAGCCAGTTGATGGGCCATTCGATCAATTCGGCGTCCTTCTTCGCCTCGACCAACCTGCTGCTGATCGCGGCGGTGGCCGGCATCCTGTTCGGCGGTGAAAACGCGCTGCAGGGATTCGCCGCCGTCGGCGCCGAGGCGGTGCCGACCAAGCTCCTCGAGGCCAAGCTGGCCCTGGTCCTGGTCTGCCTGGCGCGCGGCTTCCTCGACTTCATCTGGGCCCTGCGCCAGATGAACTACGCCCTGGCCCTGATCGGCGCCGCGCCCGAGATTCACTCCGAAACCGACAGGGTCGCCTATGGCCACGCGGTGGGGCGGGTGCTGAACCCGGCGCTGAGCGGCTTCAGCCAGGGGGTGCGCGGCTATTATTTCGCTCTGGCGGCGGCGGCCTGGCTGTTCGGTCCGCCGTGGCTGGCGCTGGGCGTGATCTCGGCCTTCAGCCTGCTGGTCTGGCGCCAGGCAGGGTCGCCCGCGGCGCGGGCCGTGCGGGCGGCGCGGCGGCTGCTGGAACGCAACTAGGCCCCGGTTTCGTCTTATTGCGGCCGCGAATGATCCTTGCCGACACCCCCTATCCTGTCGCGTTCCGGCGAAAGAGATTTTCGTAACAGCCTGTGATCGCGAGAAGATGATCGGCGCTTGAAATCTTGTGCGCTGCAACCTAACTTGGCTTTCGACGCCTCCGGGCGTCATGCCCTTCCTGGGCGTTTCCTCCCTATAGACTTTATATGCCGCGCCTCCGGGCGCGGCTTTTTTTTGGCCCGGTCGTGAATGGCCAAGTTTTGGTCAAGCTGTCGTCTAACGTCGCTCGCCTCGATGGAGGGGTGAATGCTGACGACGATTCTGCTTCTGGCCGCCGTTCAAGCGTCCGCGCCGGAGCCCACGGCCGATTCCCTGGCCTATTTCGCCGGAACCTGGCGGTGCGACGGCCATTTCACGCCGTCCAACAGGCCCCTGTCGTCGATCCTGGAGTTCAGCGTCGATCCCGTCACCCAGGCGACGACGAAGGCGCATCGGGACCTGCCGCCCGCGACCTATTCAGCGAACGAGACATGGACCTCCGCGCGTTCGGGCGGGTACCGGATGACGATCGCGGACAGCTTCTCGGGGCAGCGATGGTACGCCGCCGATGGCTGGGCCGGCGACCGGTGGACCTGGGAGCGTCAGCGGCTCGGCGCCGAGCCGCGGGAGCAGTTCGTCTATATCCGCGGCGGCGACAACGCCATGACGGTCGAATGGTGGATCGCTCGCGGCGATGCGCCCCTGACCATGGGCGACACCCTGGCCTGCGTCCGTCAGGTCTGATCGAGCGTCCCGACGCCCACCAGCAGGTCGGCTACGACCTGGGCCAGGGCCTTCCGGGTCCGCTCCCAGCCAGGCCCCCGTTGGTGCGCCGCCTCATCGAAATAGAGCGCGCGATTCAGTTCGATCTGAATCGCATGGAAGCCGTCTTCCGGCCGTCCCCAGATCTGGGTGGCGTGGCCGCCGGCATAGGGCCGGTTCAGGGCGACGCGCCACCCCAGCCGTTCGAAGGCGCGCCTCAGGCGACGGGTCAGTTCGGGCGTGCAGGACGCGCCGTACCGATCGCCCAGCACGACGTCGGGGCCGTTCCTGCCGCCCGCTGCGCGCGCCGGCATGGAGTGCCAGTCGATCAGAACGGCGCGGCCATGCCGCGCGTGGGCCGCCTGCATGAGGGCGGCGAGCGCCTGATGATAAGGACGATGAATGTTGGCGATCCGCGTCTCGGCCTCAGCCTTCGACAGCCGCCGATCATAGAGCGGCGCGCCGTCCCCTGTCAGGCGCGCCAGGACGCCGTAACCGGCCCGCGCCTTCGGGCTCGGGACCGGCGCGCTCAGGTCCTCGATCAACAAGGGATCCAACTCGCCCTCCGCCCGGTTCAGATCGACATAGGCCCGTCCGATACGTCCTCGGATCAGCGCAATCCCAAGCGTCGGACCCGTCTCGACCAGCCGATCGACCAAGGCGTCCTCGGCGCTGCGCAGGCTGAGCGTCGACAAGCCTGGACGCGCGCCCATATCGTCCGGATAGACATCGCCCGAATGCGGCGAGGCGAAGACCAGCGGGCTCGGCGCGCCGACCGGCGCCTCGACGAGAAACGCCGATTGCTCGTCAGTTGTGGCGATGCGCGAATCCATGGCTGCGGCTTAGCCTGTTTTGTCCACAAGACCAGACCCCGGCGCCGATGATCGAACCCGGTCTTTCACCGGCGATTTACGCTTCGCTGCAAAGGTGGCGGTTTGATCAAGGAACGACAACGCATGGCGCGTATTCTGCTGGCCGAAGACGACGGCTCGCTTCGAGGCTTCCTGACCCGCGCGCTGGAACGCGCCGGCCACGCCGTGGTGGATTGCGAGAATGGCGACGACGCCATCGACGCCTTGGAACAAGGCCCCTACGACCTGCTGTTGACCGACATCGTCATGCCGGGCGCCGACGGGATCGAGGTCGCCCGCGTCGCCGCCGTGCGTCAGCCGGGCATCCGCATCATGTTCATCACCGGCTTCGCCGCCGTCGCCTTGACCGCCGCCCAGGCCACGCCGCAGGCCAAGGTCCTGTCCAAACCCGTCCACCTGCGCGACCTGGTGAACGAGGTCGAACGCATGATCGCAGCTTAAGCGGAAGAAAAGACGAAGAAAGACGTCGCCCCCCCTTGCGGCCCCCGCAAACTGCGGGTTATAGACGCCGCCTTCCCGACCCCCAGGGGAACTTGTTCTTCCAGGGGCCGCTCAGGCGGACGCGTAGCTCAGCGGGAGAGCACCTCGTTGACATCGAGGGGGTCACAGGTTCAATCCCTGTCGCGTCCACCATCTCTTCCCCAGGCTTTTCGCTTTGAAGCTCGCTCGGAGCGGCGACAGCGCGGGGACGACCACGAAAACTCTCCAATCTACGTTCAGGCCATCGGCCTCTCGACCCTGACGAGGGGATCAGGCGCGCCCTGAATCCGGCCGTCCAGCGAGAAAACGCCCGCCCAATCTTTACCGTCAGTTGTGATGTCTTGGCTAACCTGCCGGGCAGAGTTCGAAGCGAGGCCTTTCGTGCGCATGACAGACCAGCCCGCCCGCCATGGCCCCGCGACCGCCAATCGGTCGCTGTCGACCATATCCGACCAGTTGGAATCCGCTCGCGCGCAGATCGAGGCGCGTTTCTCCGACGCCGGCGGACGGCTGGCGAGTTCGCTGGACATGGTCGGGCGCCTGATCGACTCCCTGGATCATCTCGGCTCCGCGCTGAACGCGGACACCGTTTCAGGCACGACGGAAGATCTGTTGTCGACCGCGGCGGGACTGACGGCCCTGCCCCAGGCCCAGCGCGGCCGCATCGAGCGCATGCAACACCTTCGCCAGGCCGGCGCGGCGCTGGCCTTCCACATCGACGAAATGCGCCAGACCCTGCGCTATCTCCGCGCCTTCGCCATGAATGTGAAGATCACGGCCGGCGCGATCATCTCCGCGTCGGACGAATTCGGCGGTTTCGCCGAGCAGATGTGCAGCCAGCTGGATGTGGGGGGACGCGAACTGGACGAACTGGCGGGTCAGTTGTCCCTCCTGGATCGTCAACTGGTCGAAGCCCTCGCCTTCGAACAGACGCTCGGCGGCAAATACCAGACCGTCATTCCCGCCGTGCCGGAAAAGCTGGCGATCGACGCCCAGGCCATCGGCGTCCATCACGCCCGCATCGCCCATGTCACGGCCTCGGTGGCGGCCATCGCCCGCGACATTCAGATGAAGGTCGCCAGGGCCCTGACGGCCCTGCAGATCGGCGACATCACCCGCCAGCGGATCGAGCATGTCCAGCTCGGCCTGGCCGTGACCTCCCGACGGCTGACGGACGCGACCCTGTCGGCGGAAGCCGGGGGGCGCGTCAGGCGTCAACTGACCCGGCTTCTGGCCGAACAGATGGCCGACACCGCCACAGCCTTCGAGGCCGAGGCCGCCAAGGTGACGCAGAGCCTCGCCGGCATGGCCCAGGACACAGCGCAAATCCTGGCCTTCGAGGGCCTGTCGGATGCGCGCGGGTCCGGCGGCCTGCGGGCGCTGGAGAGCAGCCTGGGTCAGGCGCGCGTCCTGGTGGGCGACGTCGGCGCGGCGATGGACAACGCCCATCGCATCAGCGACGAAACCGCCACGGCGGTTGAAACCCTGACCCGCCGCGTCGACGCCATCCACAGCGTTAAACGCGACATTCAGCAGATGGCGATCAACAGCAGCCTGCGCTGTAACCGGTTGGGCGAGATCGGCAAGCCGCTGAACGTCATCGCGCTGGAACTCAGCAGCCACGCCGTACAGCTGGAGGAATCGGCCAACCAGACCCTGGGGTCGCTGGCCCAGTTGGCCGAAATCGCCGGGGACATGACGGGCCAGACGGAGGCCGTGATCGATGCGACGCGGCTGGAAAGCGTGAGCGACCGCCTGCGCCAGGCCGCCGACGTGATCGAACACGACCTTGCGGCCCTGGGTGTCAAGGGCGCCGAGACCGCCCGGTCGCTCGCGCTCTCCACCGACCAGTTGGGACTGAAGGACGACCTGGGCGAAACCCTGCACGCCGCCGCCATAGCCCTGATCGAAGAGGCGGGACCGGCGGTGGAGGACCTGACCGATATCGCCGGGATCGTCGGCGACGCGATGGACGAAATTTCGCGCTGCTACACCATGGCGCGGGAACGCACGATCCACGCGGCGCACGCCGTCGCATGCGACCGACCGGACGCGGAGAACGTCGTCCCCATCAAGCCCATGTCCGCCAAGGACGAGGAATTCGACGACATCCTGTTCTAGGGCGCGTCGCCCGCTTCCGCGGCGTCGAAAGCCGCTTAACGGCGGCGATCGACCTGCATGATCTCGCGCGCGATGTGCTCCAGCGGCGCCACCTTCTGGGCCGCGCCCCGGGCGATCGCTTCCCTGGGCATGCCGAAGACGATCGAGGTGGCCTCGTCCTGAGCCAGGGTGGAGGCCCCCGCCTCCTTCATCTCCAGCAGGCCGCGCGCGCCGTCGTCGCCCATGCCGGTCATGATCACCCCCAGGGCGTTACGGCCGGCCGCCCGCGCGGCGGAGCGAAACAGGACGTCGACCGAGGGGCGATGACGCGACACCGGCGGCCCGTCCTTGATCGCGACCTGATAGCGGGCGCCCTGGCGTTCCAGCAGCATATGCTTGTCGCCCGGCGCGATCAGGACGTGGCCGCGCAGCACCGGGTCGCCGTGCCCGGCCTCCTTGACCTCGACATCGCAGAGACTGTTCAGCCGCTTGGCGAAGGCGGCGGTGAATCCCGCCGGCATATGCTGGACCACCACGATGCCGGGCGCATTGGCCGGCAGGGCCTGCAGCACTTCGCGCAGGGCCTCGGTGCCGCCGGTCGAGGCGCCGATGCAGACGACCATCTCGGTGGTGCGGGCCATGGCGGCGCCGCTCGGCGGCGGCAGCACGGCGTCGGCGGTGAGCCTGGCGCCCGGCTCCAGCGGCCGGGGCGCCGGGCGGCGGACGCCGACGCGCGCGCGCGCGGCCGCCTTGACCACGTCGCGGATGCGATCTGCGCTTTCCGCCAGATGGTCGGCGGCGGCGATCCGCGGCTTCAGGATGATGTCGACCGCGCCGGCTTCCAGGGCCTGCATCAGGGTCTCGGACCCCGCCTCGGTCAGGGAGGAGCACATCACCACGGGGATCGGCCGCTGCGACATGATCTTGCGCAGGAAGGTGATGCCGTCCATGCGCGGCATCTCGACGTCCAGGGTGATGACGTCGGGAACATCCTCGGCGATGCGGCGGGCGGCGACGAACGGGTCGGGCGCGACGCCGATGACCTCGATGTCCGGATCGGCCGACAGCACGTCGACCAAGGTCTGGCGGACACTGGCCGAGTCGTCGACGACCAGGACGCGAACCTTGGGCATGGGATCAGGTCTTTCGGAATACGGTGTTGGCCACGGCCGTCAGCGGCAGTTCAATGCCGGCGATGCTTTCCGAATGGCCGATGAACAGATAACCGCCGGGCTTCAGCCGGTCGCACAGCCGCTTCAGCACCTTGGCCTGAGTCGGTTTGTCGAAATAGATCAGGACATTGCGACACATGATCAGGTCAAACGGATCGCCGACGGCGTAGCTCTCGTCCATCAGGTTCAACCGCGCCAGGACCAGCTTGGCGCGAAGCGAGGGATGGATGCGCGCCTCGCGCCGCCGACTCTCCTTGGCCGCCATGACCCAGCGGCGCATGTCAGCGGGCACGGGCGCCAGGATTTCCTTCGGATAGACGCCGCGCAGGGCCGTCTCCAGCACGTCTGTGCTCAGGTCCGTGCCCAGAATCTGGTAGTCGGGTCCGCCCTGGTCGTCGGCGAAGCGCTGCATCACCATGGCCATGGTGTAGGGCTCGGCGCCGGTCGAGCAGGCTGCGCTCCAGGCACGAATGCGGCGCTGGCCCGCCGACTTGAACTCCGGCAGCACGTGGCTGGTCATGTAGTCGAAGTGGCGCGGTTCGCGGAAGAAGTCGGTCTTGTTGGTGGTGACCGCGTCTATCAGATGGACGGACTCGGCCTCCAACCCGTCCTCGCGGAACAGATGGTCGCAATAGTCGTCGAAGCTGGCGTGGCCGGTATGGCGCAGCCGACGCCGCAGCCGCCCCTCCAGCATGGTGCGTTTGGACGAGGGCATCTTGATGCCGCTGTAGTCGTAGATATAGCGCGCCAGACGCTCGAAATTGCGGGCGCTGATCTGATCGACGACGGTCGTTTCCCGGGCGAGAGCCGCTGCGGCCAATGCAATATTCCTTGAAGTGGAGATCACGCGGCGGTCAGGCCGCGTGATCTATGTCCGCAAATGATCCGAGCGAAGCCGTATCCGTGGTGGACAGCAGGCGCGGCAGGTCGATCAGCACGACGAACCCTTCGGATCGACGCACCACGCCGGAGATGTAATCCGAGCGCCACTTCACCCCGATGTCGGGCGACGGCTCGATCTGATCGTCCTGGAAAGCGGCGACCTCGAACACCCGGTCGGCCACCAGCCCCAGGCTGAGCACGCGATCCTCCAGCGGGATGTCCAGCACGAGGATGCGGGTGTTCAAGGTCGGCTCGACCGGGGCCATGCCTAGGCGGATCCGGAGATCCGCCGTGGGCACGCCGCGCCCCCGCACGTCCGTCAGGCCCAGCAGATAGGCCGGACCGTTGGGAATGCGGGAGGGCGTCTGATAGGTCAGGATCTCCCGCACCAGGCTGACCGGGGCGGCGAAGACTTCCTCGCCCAGGCCGAACGTGACGTACTGGCCTTCAGCGGCGTCCGACATCAAGCGCTCTCCCGGAAGTCCATGTCCTCGGCGTCGGCGCCGCCCAGGGCCATGTCCAGGGCGAAGCCCTTGGCGCGGGCCTGCTGCTGGTGGACAGCGGGCCGGCCCGCAGCCTTGACGGCCTTGGCGGCCGGGCGCGCGGCGGGCTTGAAGGTCGAGATCGGGGCAGGCGACCGCGTCGCGGCGCGCCCTCCGGCGGCGTCGGTACGGAAGAAGGCGATCGAGGTCTGCAGTTCCTCGGCCTGGGCCGCCAGTTCCTCGGAGGTGGCCGACATTTCTTCCGAGGCGCCGGCGTTCTGCTGGGTCACCTTGTCGAGCTGTTGGATGGCCTCGTTGATCTGCGAGGCGCCGATGTCCTGTTCGCGGCAGGCGGCGCTGATCTCGGAGACCAGTTCGGCGGTCTTGCGGATGTCCGGCACCAGGCGTTGCAGCATGTCGCCGGCTTCCTGGGCGGCCTTGACCGTGTCGCCCGAGACCGAGCTGATCTCGGCGGCGGCCGTCTGGCTGCGTTCGGCCAGCTTGCGCACTTCCGAGGCGACCACGGCGAAGCCCTTGCCGTGCTCGCCGGCCCGGGCGGCTTCCACCGCCGCGTTCAGGGCCAGAAGGTCGGTCTGGCGGGCGATCTCCTGCACGATGCCGATCTTGTCGGCGATGGTGCGCATGGCGTCGACGGCGCGGCTGACCGCTTCGCCGCTGACCTCGGCGTCCCGCGACGACTGACGCGAGATCTTCTCGGTCTGGGCGGCGTTGTCGGCGGTCTGTTTGATGTTGGCGGCCATCTCTTCCATCGAGGCCGAGGCCTGTTCAGCGGCGGCGGCCTGTTCGGTCGCGCCCTGGCTCATCTGCTCCGAGGTCGACGACAGTTCCTGGCTGCCCGAGGAGACGTTGTCGGCGGCCGACAGGGCGTCGGCGACAACGCCGCGCAGGCGCTCGACCATGCTCTGCAGCGAGAGACCCAGGGTGTCCTTGTCCGACAGCGGCTTGGGCTGGACGGTCAGGTCGCCGTTGGCGATCTCGTCTGCGATGGCGGCGGTGACGCGCAAGTTGCCGGTCATGATGTTGATGCGGTCGACCAGGTCCTTGATCTCGTCGTTCGACTTGATCTCGACGTCCTTTTCCAGGTCGCCGATGGCGATGGCGTCGGCCGCGACCATGATCTTGCGCAGGCCCGCAGTGATGCCAATCGCGATCCACAAGGCCATGCCCAGAGCCAGGGCGACGGCCAGGGCCGACAGGGCGATCATCATGTTGCGCGTGGTATGATAGTCGACATCGGCCCGCGACTGAGCCTCACGGGCGCGGTCCCGGTTGGTGGCCACGCCTTCCTTGAGCTTGTCGGTCAGCGCATTGGCGGCGTCCCGACCGTCGCCCGACGAATAGGCGACCGCCGCGGGAATGTTGCCGGCGCGGGCCAGGGCGCGGATATGGTCGTCGGTGCGTTCGAACTCGTCCGTACGGGCCTTCAGGTCGACCCACAACTGACGAGTCGCGGTCGTGGCCGAGGCCGCCATCTCGTCAAAGATCACATGATACTGGCGACGCAAGTCGTCGCTGGTCGTGACATGGCGCTGCATCTCGTCCGGCGAGGCCGACAAAATAGTGTTCTTCTGACTCCGCACGACGGCCAGCGACAGGGCGTTCAGTTCGTGCATCTTGTCGAGGCGCGCAACGGTGCCGTCAACCACCTCGTCCATGGCCCCTTTGGCCACGCCCAGACTGTGGATACCGTAGCCGGCCGTGCCGGCCAGCATGACGATGAGGAAGCCGAAGGCCAGGGCCAGTTTGGCTTTGATGGTGAAACGCATGGAAGTCGTCCCCGAAATCAGTGGCGGCTCAGGGACGCGGCCGATGGGCGGGCGTCCTGATGTTGATTGAAAATGGTCTGCAATTCCGGAACGACGATGAACTCGGTGTCTCGTCGGACCAGGCATTGGATGAACTCGGGCCGCCAGCGCATTCCGACGCTGGGCGGAGCTTCGCTCGCGGCGCGCTCCAGGGTGGTGACCTCGTGCACCTTGTCGGTGCGGAGGCCGACTAGGGCCTGCTCCCCGTCGAGCGTCATCTCGATGACGACGATGCGGCTGTCGATGGTGGGCGCGCCGATCTTGAGGTCGAAGACCTCCCGAAGGTCGGCCAACGGAATGACCTTGCCGCGGAAATTGATCACCGATCCCGCGAAGGCGCCGGCGCCCGGCACCGCAGTCTCGGGCGCCAGGTCGATGATCTCCTGCACCCGCACGGCGTCGAGGGCGAAGAGCTCTCCGTTCAGTTCGAAGGTCAGCACCTCGACCTGTTCGCCGCCGGTCCAGCCCGGCGCGGTCACGGCGTCGTTCAGCCCGCTCATACGGCTTCGCGCATCCGCGCCTCCTGCTGTTGGCCGAGAGCGACCAGGTTGACGATGTCGAGGATCAGGGCGACGCCGCCGTCGCCCAGAATGGTGGCGCCGGAGAAGGTCGGCAGGCCGGCGTGCAGTTTGGACATCGACTTGATGACGGTCTGGTGGTCGCCGATGATCTGGTCGACGACCAGGCCGATCCGTTCCTCGCCGCTGGAGACCACAACCACCTTCTGGTGCAGTTCGGGCTGAGTGCCGGTGGCGAACAGGTCGCGCAGGCGCAGGAAGGGCACGAGCCTGTTGCGCAGCGAAAGGAAGCTTCGTCCGCGCGAACGCTGGTCCTCGTCCAGCGACAGTTCGAGGCATTCCTCGACGGCGCCCAGAGGAATGACGTAACGCCCCTGCCCCACCCTGACCAACAGGCCGTCGATGATGGCCAGGGTCAGCGGAATGCGCAGCGACACCTCCGAGCCCTCGCCAGCACGGCTGGCGATGTCGATGGAGCCCCGCAGGCTCTCGATCGTCCGCTTGACCACGTCCATGCCGACGCCGCGTCCCGACAGATTGGTCACCGCCGCCGCCGTGGAGAAGCCGGGGTGGAAGATCATCTGCAGCAAGTCATGATCGCTGACCGTCGCGCCCGGCTCGATCAGCCCCTGCGCTTCGGCCTTGGCCCTCACGCGGTCGCGGTCGATGCCCCGGCCATCGTCGCGGATGACGATCACCACCTCGCCGCCCGACTGGTGCGCGGACAGGCGGATGCGGCCCGTCTCGGGCTTGCCCGAAGCGAGGCGATCCTCAGGCCCTTCCAGCCCGTGGTCGGCGGCGTTGCGGATCAGGTGGACCAGCGGGTCGGCCAGCCGTTCGATGACGGTCTTGTCGATCTCGGTCGTTTCGCCGTCGGTGGACAGCTCGATGGCCTTGCCGGTCTCGCGCGCCAGATCATGGACCAGGCGCCGGAAGCGGCCGAACAGAGTGGCCACCGGGACCATGCGCAGCACCATCATCGTGTCGCGCAACTCGCCCGACAGACGCCCGATGTCCTCCGACACGGCGCGCAGCGCGGTGTCGGCCCCGGCGGCGGCGATCTGGCTGAGGCGCGACTGGGCGATGACCAGTTCGCCGACGCGGTCCATCAGTTCGTCCAGGCGATCGGCAGGGACGCGAACGCTCTCTGCGGCCCTGGCGGCCCTGCCTGCGCCGGCGTCGGCGGGATCGCCGGCAACCGCCGCCTGAGCCTGAACGGACGGCGAAACCGGCGAAGCGACCGTCGCCTCGAACGGCGCCGACGCCGGCACTTCGTCCGCGACGAACGCCGCGTCTTCGACCGCTTCGATCTCCAGGGTCATGTCGTCCATGACGAAGATGAAGACGTCCTCGATGGCGGCGCGGCCCTGGTCGGTGGTCAGGACGACGTCCCAGGCCAGGTAATGGTCGGTCGGTTCGATCAGGTTCAAGGGCGGCACGCGCGACCGGTCGGCGACCACGCGGGCCTCGCCCAGGTCCCGCAGCTCCGCCAGCAGGGCCAACGGATTGACGCCGTTCCTGAAGGCGTTCGACGGCAAGTCGAAGCGGATGCGCCAGGTCGTCATGCCCGGCGACGCGGCGGCGACCGGAGCGATCCCGTCCGCCGCGCGCACCGCGCGCTCCAGATCGGCCAGCAGCAGGTCGCCCGCATCGCCGTAAT
Source organism: Brevundimonas sp. 01N35 (assembly GCF_056399785.1). NCBI lineage: Bacteria > Pseudomonadati > Pseudomonadota > Alphaproteobacteria > Caulobacterales > Caulobacteraceae > Brevundimonas > Brevundimonas sp. 01N35. The sequence continues at coordinate 144,860 of NZ_JBFTRZ010000006.1, read as the reverse complement.
CCCCCGACGGATTTTCCATCAGACGGCGCATGTGATCGCGAGCGGCCAGCACGGCCGACACCAGGTCCGTGGTCGCGGCCACCTCGCCCTTGCGGACGCGATCGAAGGCGGTCTCGCAGTGGTGGGTGAAGCCGGCGAGGGCGTCAAAGCCGAACATGGCCCCCGACCCCTTCAACGTGTGCAGGCCGCGAAACACGGCGTCGACCAGATCGCGGTTCTCGGGATGATCCAGCAGATCCAGCAGGCCCTGCTCGATCAGCTCCAGATTCTCACGCGCCTCGACCTGAAAGACGGCGATGGCTTCGTCGCTCATCGACCGAGCACCTTCTTGGCGATGCGCACCAGTTGGTCGGGGTCGAAGGGCTTGGTCAGCCAGCCCGTCGCGCCGGCCGCCTTGGCCCGCTCCTTCATCGCGGCGTCGGATTCAGTGGTCAGGAAGACGATGGGCACGCCCATCTGCTCGGGCATGAGGCGCATCTTCTCGATCATCGTCAGCCCGTCCATGACCGGCATGTTCAGGTCGGTGATGATCAGGTCGAAGGCGCTGGCCCGCGCCTTCTCGATGCCCTCTGCGCCGTTGGCGGCCTCGGCGACCGAATAGCCGGCGTTGGTCAGGGCGATCTTCAGCGCCACGCGGATGCTGGGGGAATCATCAACCGTGAGGATCGAGGCGGTCATTGCGCGGGCCCTTCATGAAGCCAGAAACGGTGGAGGTCCGACGGCGCGTCAGCAAAAAAACCTATATTTTCCAATAGGGAGCGCATCTGTTCGGCAGGTCGCAGTAACGACAGGCGCTTGCCGGTGGTCTTCGCATAACAGCGTGCGGACTCGATCAGTTGCAGACCGCACAAATCGGCAATGTCTTCTTTTGAGATATCAAGACAAAGATCATCGCAGCCTTGGAATCCATCGACCAAAACTTGATGGATAACCGCTACATTTCGGACGACGAGCGCCGAATCCAATTCGATTGTTCTAATCATCACGAACTCTAGTCTCACGCGACGCCTCGCCGCACCGATCAACGACTATCGTTCACCCAAAAAGTTAATTGCGACCGAAATCAGAATTACGTGAAATTGCTTACGCCTAGATCGATCTCTGATGGATTTACCGGAATTTCACTGTGCAGAGACAAACCCGTCAATTACTTCCCCCACAACAATCGTAGTTGCGACGTATTTCCATGAAGACGACGACGAACTGGGCGACGGTCACCTATGCGGGAGATCCATTTTTTGCGCGTCTGGCCGAAGCATCGACGATCATGATCTGGCTTCTCGACGCCGATGGAGCGGTTATTCACGCCAATCTTCCCGCTAGACAGTCGTCATTGCCCGGAAATCTGGAAAATGGCGCGCAATGGCGTGACATCTGGCCCCAGACCAGCCGCCTTTACGTCACCAGGGCCCTGGACGAAGCTCTGAGCGGACAGGCCGTCGCCTTTCGCCTCCGTTGCCCGCTCAATGACAACGCCATGGTCTATCTGGACATCACTATCGGGCCGATCCGCGACGACGCAGAACGACTGGTCCGGCTGCTGGTCCGGGCCGAGGACGTGACCGCCCAGGTCGAATCCTCCGCCTTCCTCCACACTGTGATCGAAACCCTGCCCTCGGCGTTGACGGTCCGGGACGCGCGGACCGGCCGCTACATTCTCGCCAACCGCGCCGCGGAAGCCCTGTTCGACTGTCCCCAGGGCCTGATCGGCCTGACCGGGGAGGAGATCCTGCCGCCCGCGTTCGCGGCCTGGGAAGCTGAGGAAGAGCCCCTTCCCAACCGGATGCGTTCGACCTTCCACGCCGGCACGGCGAGTTGCAGCGATCGCCATATCTCGGCGGTCAAGGTCGCCACCTACGACGACGACGGCGTGCGGCACGTCATCAGCCTGACCGAGGACGTAACCCGGCAACGCCGCGACGAGGCGGCGCTGCGCGAGGCGCTGGAGAAGGCGCGCCAGGCCGAACGCGCCCGCAACACCTTCCTGAGTAACATCAGCCACGAACTGCGGACGCCGCTGAACGGGGTGATCGCCGGGATCGATCTGATCGAATCCGGCGCCGGCGACCGCGCCGAGGTCCTGGAGATGGTGCGCCGTTCAGCAGCGACGCTGGAGCGACGATTGGAGGATCTGATGCGCGTGGTTCATCTCGACGCGCCCAGCGGCCAGGCCGACATCGAGCCCATCGACGCCGCAGTCCTGCTGCAGGATCTGGCGGCGCGGTTCCGCGCCCGCGCCGACGCCAAGGGCCTGACCCTGGTCGTCGAAAATCACTCGGCGGCTGTCCTGGCCGGCAACCGCGTCTGCCTCGAGGAAGCCCTGTCGCGACTGATCGACAATGCGATCAAATTCTCGGGCGAGGGGCGGATCGTGCTGCGCGCCGAAACCCTGGCCGACGGCCGGTTCCGCTTCAGCGTCATCGACGACGGCATTGGCTTCGATCCCACCAAAAAGGACTTGTTATTCAATAATTTCGAGCAAGGCGATGGCAGCCTGACCCGCCGCTTCGATGGCCTGGGCCTGGGCCTCACCATCGCGCGCGAGGCGGCCAAGAAGCTGGGCGGCGTCATCGACGCCGCGGCGCGTCCCGAAGGCGGGGCCTGCTTCTGGCTGGACGCCCCGCTCGCCGCCGCCTCGCCGGAACCATCAGAGCCCGACATCGGCGCGCAAAACCGCCTGCGGGTCCTGATCGCCGACGACCATCCGACCAATCGCCGGATCGTGGAGCTGATGATGGAGGGTCTGGCCGAGGTGACCTCCGTGGAGGACGGACTGGAAGCGGTCGAGGCCGCAGCCGGCGACCCTTTCGACGTCATCCTGATGGACATCCAGATGCCGCGCCTGGACGGCATCAGCGCTGTCGCGCGGATCCGCGCCGCCGAGCGAGCGTCCGGCCGAGCCCCGACCCCCGTCATCATGCTGACGGCGAACACCCAGGCCGAACATCTGGAGGCCAGCCGGGCCGTCGGCGCCGACCGCCATATCGGCAAGCCCTTCACCGCCGGCGTCCTGCTCAACGGCATACAGGGCGTGCTCAACGCCGCGCCTTGAAAGGCCGACGCCAGAGCCCCGCTCCCCGTCGATTCGACAAGCCACGACCAATCGGCGGCGTAGCGGGAACGCAGCAGGCCCCCTGGCGTTGGCGCAGAGCACGATTTGACCAGCTTTGCCGAGGTCATGAAGAATGTCCGCTTCCTCCTTCTTCAAGTCGGCTTCGGCCGGGCTCGCCGTCGTTGTCGCCGCCGGACTGCTCGGCGGCTGCAATCCGCCTGCCTCCAAGGGCCGGCAGGCCGAGCCCCCGGCCTCCGGTCGCGCGGTCGAGACGCCGCGCAACGTCCAACTGCTGGCGGCGGCGGAAGACTATGAAACCCTGACGGAGTCGGCCTTCGACAAGCCGGTCGCCGAACTCGAGGTTCTTCAGCGCGCCGGCTATCAGAAGGCGCAAGGCCTGCGACGCCTGCTCGACGCCGCGCAAGGCGCGCAGATCAACGCCCTGAACGGGCGGCTCGACGCCGCGCGGACGGCCCAGGACCGCGCCGCGATCGCCATAGCGGCGGTCGAAACCTTCCGGATTCTGGTGAGCGCGCAGGACGCCAGCGGCAAGACGCCCGTGGACGTCAGCCTGCTGGACTACGCCGGGTTCAAGTTTGACGCGCTCAACAAGGCCAGGCCGGTGAACTGGGACGAAATGGCGGCCGACGCCCGGTTCGCGCGCGAGACGTGGGCGCGGCTTTCGCCCCAGGTGAAGGCGCCGGGGCTGAGCGGCGCCTTCGAGAGCGCCGTGTCCGGAATGGAGTTGGCGGCCGCCCGCAAGAACGACGTCGCCGCCTCGGTCGCCGCATCGAACGAGTTGGCGCTTGTGGATGCGCTGGAAGAGTATTTCACTGCGCTGCAATAGGGCGTCGTCGTCGGGACGGAACGCTGCAACGGTTCGGAGGTCCGGCGCCATGGCAAGGGGGCGAATGCGCATGGCCTTGGCCCGGACCCTGGCCTTGGGACTGGCGGCGGCCGCGTCGGGGTGCGCCGCCTATCGACCGGCGGACCTGGCGTCCGCGCCCCGCGCCGACCCGTCCTCCGCCGATCTGTCGATGCAGGCGGCCCGTCTGAACCTGGCGGCGCCGACGACGATCGATCTGGATGCGGCGCTGACGCCTGAGCAACTGGGTCTGGTCGCCGTGATCGCCAATCCGGAGTTGCAGGCACAACGCATGCATCTGGGCGTGACGCAGGCCCAGGTTTTCAACGCGGGGCTTCTGCCCGATCCCCAGTTCTCCTTCAGCCTGGACCGCCCGCTCGGGGACGGAGGGCTGGTGGACGCCGTCGCCGCCGGACTGGGCATGGACCTGTCCGCCCTCTACGCCCGCTCCGGGAAACTGCGGGCGGCGCAGGCGACGCGCGAGCAGGCACGCCTCGATCTAGCGTGGCGGGAATGGCAGGTCGCCGGAACGGCGCGCCTGCAGGCCGCGCGCATCCAGGGCCTGGAACAGAGCCTTGAGCTGGCGCGGCGTTCCTCGGCCCTGGCCGACAGCGCGCTGGAGCGGACCTTGCGCGCGGTGGCGCGCGGCGACCTGTCGGCGGGCGACCTGGAGGCCCGACGACTGGCCGCTGCAGACGCGGGCGATCGCGTCAGGACGCTGGAGCGCGATCTCGAGGCCGCGCGCTTCGAACTGAACGCCGCCCTCGGCCTGTCGCCGGACTACAGGATCGCGCTGGCGAAGGGCGCGGCGGTTCATCCTGCCGCGCCGGACGGGCCCGCCCTGACCGCGCGCGCCTATGCGGGACGGCTCGATCTGGCGGCCCTGCGGGCGGGCTATAAGGCCCAGGATGCCAACCTGAGGTCGGCGCTGTTGCTGCAGTATCCGCGACTGAACCTGTCCCTGAACGCGGCCCGGGACACGAGCGCGGTTCGCACCTACGGGTTCGGCGTCGGTTTCGACCTTCCTCTGTGGAACCGCAATCGCGGCGCGATCGCGGTCGAGGAGGCCACCCGCGAACAGCTCAGGGCCGAATATGAGGCGCGCCTGTTCACCCTGCGGTCGGAGATCTCCACCCTGATCGGCGCCTACGCCATCGGGTTGAAACAGCGAGACGATCTGGCCGCCCAGGTCGCGCCCTTGCGCCGGACGGTGGAGGCCTTCGAACGCGCCGGCGCGCGAGGCGACATCGCCCCGGTCGCCGCCGAGACCGCGCGGCAGACGTTGACGGACAAGGAAATTGCGCTGGCGGCGCTCGATCAGGCCCTGAACGAGCAATGGGCGGCGTTGGAACTGGCGGCGGGGACTGTGCTTCAATGAGGGTTTGGACGATCATCGCCCTGGCGGCCCTGGCGGCCCTGGTCGGGACGGCCGGGGGCTGTTCCGCCCCGCCCGAGACGGCGGCCGCCCCGCCCGTCGCCGCCGTGCGCACCGCCGCCGCCGAGATCAGAACCCTGGACGAGACGATCACGGCCTATGGCCAGGTCGAGTTCAATCCTTCGGCCGTTCGCACCCTGACCACGACCTTCGAGGCCCAGGTCGCCGAGGTCCACGTCAACCTGGGCCAGGCCGTCGACGCCGGGCAGCCGGTCGTGACGCTGATCGCCAGCCCCACGACGCGCCTCGATATGGATCGGCTGGCCCGCGAGGCGACGGTGGCGAGCGCCGAGGCCTCGCGCCTGCAGCGCCTGCGCGCCGACGGTCTGGCATCCGACGCGGAGGTCGCCGCCGCCACGGCCGCCGCCGCCACGGCGCGAGAAGCCGGCGCCGATCTGCGTCGACGGACCGACGGCGGACGCCTGACCCTGACGGCCCCCGTCGGCGGCGTCATCGACAGCCTGCCCGCCAGTCCCGGCGCCGTCATCGGCGCGGGCGGGCCGGTGGCCAGCGTCGCCTCCACCCGCCTTCTGAACGCGCGCCTTGGGGTCGAGGTCGAGGACGCCCAGCGCATCCGCCCCGGCGCCCTGGTCCGGCTGACGGGCCTGCACGAAAGCGGCGCGGCCGTGGACGCGCGGGCGGCGTCGGTGGATCGGCGCGTCGATCCCGCGACGCGGCTGGCGGCGGTGATTGTCGCCCTGCCCGCCGGCAGCCCGCTTCTGCCGGGCGAGGCGCTCAAGGGGGCGGTCGTGGTCGGGCTTCGGGCCGATGCGGTGGTCGTGCCGCGCGCCGCGGTCCTCTACGACGGCGAGCAGCCCTATGTGTTTGTGGTCAGCCGGGGCGTCGCCTCGCGCCGCCCGGTCGCCGTCGGCCTTGAACAGAGCGACGTGGTCCAACTGACCGACGGCGTCCGACCGGGCGAGAAGGTGGTGATCGAGGGCGGACCGTCGCTGTCCGACGGCATGCGCACCCGCGAGACGGCCCTGCCCGCAGCCGACAAGCCATGAGCCGCTGGCTCAGCGGCCAGGCCCGCTTCATCGTCCTAATCTTCGTCCTGCTGACCCTGGCCGGCTCGGCCTCGGCCGTACGTCTGCCGGTCAGCCTGTTTCCCCACATCGACTTTCCGCGCGTCGTCGTCGCGGTCGAGGCGGGCGACAGGCCGGCGGACCAGATGGTGAGCCAGATCACCCGGCCGGTCGAGCGCGCGCTGCGAACGGTGCCGGGCGTGGTCAGCGTGCGATCGACCAGCAGCCGGGGCTCGGCCGAGTTGTCGGTGAATTTCGCCTGGGGCGCGGACATGGTCGCGGCCACCCTGCAGGCCGAATCCGCGATCAACGCGGCGCTTCCCGACCTTCCCCCCGGCGTTCGCTTCGAGGTGCGCCGGATGGACCCGACCGTCTTCCCGGTACTGGGCCTGGCGCTGGTGTCCCCCGTCCAGAACCCGGTCGCGCTTCGCGACTTCGCCCGGTTGCAGTTGGCGCCGCTGCTGTCGTCGGTGCCGGGCGTGGCCAGCGTGGATGTGCTGGGCGGGCAAGAGAAGGAATATCAAGTTCTGGCCGATCCCGCCCGCCTTCAGGCCCTGGGCCTGTCCATCGAGGATCTGGCGCGGACCCTGTCGTCCAACAACGTCGTCGTTGCGACGGGACGGCTGGAGGACCGCTATCGGCTCTATCTGATCCTGGCCGACAATCGCCTGAAGGGCGTGGATGACATCCGGCGCACGGTGATCCAGACCGGAGCCCGCGGCGTCGTGGAACTGGATGACATCGCTCAGGTGGCGGTCCGGGAGGTTCCGCAATGGACCCGCGTCACGTCCCAGGGCCGCGACGCCGTGCTGCTGAACATTCGCCAGACCCCTGACGCCAACAGCGTCGCCCTGGTCAAGGAGGTGCGCCGACGCATCGACGGCTTCAAGGGCGAGACCCCCGCCGACCTCCAGATCGTGACCTTCTACGACCAGTCCCAACTGGTGACGGCGGCGGCCGGCAGCGTGCGCGACGCCATCCTGCTGGGGGCCGTTCTGGCGGGGGGCGTCCTGTTCGTCTTCCTGCGCAGCCAGCGCTTCATGCTCATCGTCGCCCTGCTGCTGCCGGCGGTGCTGGCGACGACGACGATCGTGCTGACCCTGCTCGGCATGAGTTTCAACATGATGACCCTGGGCGGCATGGCGGCGGCGGTGGGCCTGGTCGTGGACGACGCGGTCGTCATGCTGGAGCATCTCATGCGCAGGCTTCAGGAAAGGCGTCGCGACGGCGCCGCCGGCGCCGGAACCCTGGAGGCCGCGTCGGAGATGACGCGCCCGCTGATCGGCTCGACGCTGGCGACGGTGCTGGTGTTCACGCCCCTGGCCTTCCTGGGCGGCGTGACCGGCGGTTTCTTCAAGGCGCTGGCGGTCACCATGTCGGCGGCGCTGGGCGTTTCCCTGCTGTTCGCCCTCTTCGTCGCGCCCCTGCTGGCCGAACGCTGGGTCCGGCCGCGCGACGTCGAACAGGCCGAAAAGGCGGGCGAGATTCTCGACCGGCTGGCCGTCCGCTACGACTGGATCATGCGGCGGGTGTTGAAGGCGCCGATCCGTTTCGCCCTGATCATCGCCCTGATCGTCGTCGCGGTGGGCGGCTTCGCCTATTCCCGGCTTGGCTCGGGCTTCATGCCCCGAATGGACGAGGGAGGCTTCATCCTGGACTATCGCGCGGCCCCCGGCGCCTCTCTGGCGGAAACGGACCGACTGCTTCGCCAGGTCGAACGCATCCTGCAGGACACGCCCGACGTCGAAAGCTATTCGCGCCGCACCGGACTGCAACTGGGGGGCGGACTGTCCGAGGCCAACGAGGGCGACTTCTTCGTCCGGCTGAAGGCTCACGGCCGCCGCCCGATCGACGAGGTGACCGCGGACGTGCGCAACCGGATCGAGACCACGACGCCCGGCCTGACCATCGAGACGGCGCAACTGATGGAGGATCTGATCGGCGACCTGACGGCCGTGCCTCAGCCGATCGAAGTCAAGCTGCTGGGATCGGACGCCGAGGCGCTCCGGGCCGCCTCCCCGCTGGTCGCCGAGGCGATCGGCAAGGTTCGCGGCGTGGTCGAGGTCGAGGGCGGCCTGCGCGTTGCGGGCGATGCGGTCACCATCACCGTCGATCGACCGGCCGCCGCGCTAGAAGGGCTCGATCCCGAGGCGGTCACCCGCCAGCTGGAACAGTTGGTCGGCGGCATCGTCATCGGCCAGATTCAGGAAGGCGAGAAACTGGTCGGCGTCCGGGTCTGGACGGACGGTTCGTTGCGGGACCGGGTGAAGTCGCTGGAAGATCTGCCGCTGCGGGCGCCCGACGGACACGCCCTGCCGTTGAAGCGCGTCGCCTCGCTGACGATCACCCCGGGGCAGCCCCAGATCACGCGCGAGAACCTGCAGCCTCTGGTCGCGGTCACCGCCCGGCTCGAAGGCCGCGACCTGGGCTCGGCCATGAAAGAGGTGTCGCAGGTGGTGTCCCGCCTCAGCCTGCCGTCCGGCGTCCGCGTCGAATACGGCGGCCTCTACGCCGAGCAGCAGAAGTCGTTCCGCGACCTGTCCGTCGTCTTTGCCGCCGCTCTGGCGCTGGTCGGCCTGCTGTTCCTCTACCTGTTCCAGAGCTGGCCCGCCGTGATCGGCATCGTGGTGACCCTGGCGCTGTCGGCGGCCAGCGTGTTCGCGGGGCTATGGCTGACGGGCACGGAGCTCAACATCTCGGCGATGATGGGACTGACCATGGTCATCGGCATCGTGGCGGAGCTGGGCGTCTTCTATCTGTCCGAACTGAGGGCGGAAGGGCGCAGCGACGCCGAGGCTCTGATCACCGCCGGTCGGGCGCGTCTGCGTCCCATCCTGATGTCCGCGCTGATCGCCATCCTGGCGCTGTCGCCCCTGGCGCTCGGCCTGGGCGAGGGCTCGGCCATGCAGAAGCCCCTCGCCATCGCCATCATCACCGGTCTTTTGGCCGGCGTGCCTCTCATCCTGATCTTCGCACCGGCGCTCTATATGGCGCTGCACCGCTCGCCCCGCGCCCCGAGGTGACGCAGGGGCCGGACCGCGCCGACCCCGCTACGGCGGCCGCACGGCCCAAGAAATGACATTTTTTCACCGGTTGGCGTTTTGTGAGTCGGAAAAAAAAATAGGTCGGCGCATAGTTAATAAATCATTTCCAGTGCGGGAATGAGGAGAGGGCAAATGAATATCGAGTCCCTGCGCGTTGACGATACGGCCATGGCGGAAGCGCATCGCAAGAAGCATAGATCGGGACCGGTCATCGCCGAGTTTTCGTCAGCCCGGCAAGCTCACTCCAAAATGGGGTTTACAACCCGACGCGTCCCCTCATCCGCTATGAAGACCCTGATCATGGGGCCGATACGGCCAAGGTCTGGAGACCTTGTCCTGGCCCGGGTCGATCGGTTTGGCTATCAGACCCGCCTTGAGCTGACGTCGGGCCGCAAGGCCTGCCTCCATCTCGGCGACGAAATCGTCATCGCCTACGGAGATCGCTACGCCACGGACCAGTTCGAGGCGGAGGTCCCTCCCGATCTCGGCCCGACCAATCTGGTGGCGACAGGCGGCGTGGCGTCCAGGATGCTGTCCCGGGCCAAGGGCATTCGGTCAGCGACCAACATCACCCCCATCGGACTGGTCGGAGACGCCAGAGGCATCCCTCTGAACCTGTCGCAGTTCGCTCTGGAGCCCCGATGTCCGCAGGCTGTCAGGCCGCGCACGATCGCGGTGCTGGGCACCTCGATGAATTCCGGCAAGACCACCACCAACCGTTACCTGGTTTCCGGTCTGAGCCGAGCCGGCCACAAGCCCGGCGCCACCAAGATCACCGGCACGGGTTCAGGCGGAGACTTCTGGGTGATGGTCGATGCGGGGGCTCACGCCGTCGCGGATTTCACCGACGCCGGCTACGCCGCGACCTATAGGATTCCAACGGACCTTCTGGAGAAGGCCGCGATCGATCTGGTGACCCACCTTGCCGCCGAGGGCTGCGGGATCATCCTCGTGGAGATCGCCGATGGCCTTCTACATCGGCAGAACATCGAACTGCTGCAGACGGATTTCTTCAAAAACTTCATCGACGGGGTCCTTTTCGCCGCCGGGGATTCCATGGGCGCCGTCCTGGGGGTGTCGCAGCTTCAAGCCCTCGGCCTGCCGGTCCTCGGGGTTTCCGGCGCCTTCACCGCGTCGAAACTTCTCGTGCAAGAGGCCGCCAGCGCCTGTTCCGTGCCCATCTACACCAAGGAACAACTCTGCGACCCGAGGTACGCCGCGCGCATCGTCGGCGCCGAACAGTCGATAGAGACCTCGGCGCCGGACGAGCCTCGCCACGACGAAATCTTGCTCAGCCGGGACGACTCGAGGCGGCACGGGTTCAAGATCGCTCGGTGGCGCAAGAAGAAACTGCGTTTCGCCGAAGAGCAGACCAGCTTCGCCCCGTTCGGCTCCACCGTGGCCGAAGAAGAACCGAGCTTCGCCCCGTTCGGGACCACCGTCGACGAAGAGGAGCCGAGCTTCGCTCCGTTCGAGGCCTCCGCAGCGGATAAGGCCGGGGTCCAGTCCGGCGTGTTTGAGGCCCCGGCGTCATGACCGAGGCGCCGGGAGGGGGGAATCCAGTCCGGCTGCGGCGTCACGACTATATCGTCATCATCGCCCTCGGGCTCGGCGAGACGCTTGCGTTGGTCGCCGTGGTGTTTCTCGTCTGGATAATCGTCGACAGGATCACCGCGTCCCCGCAAACCGCCTTCGCCACTTTTCCATTGATCGGCGGTCTAGGTTTGGCCGTGGCCTGCAGCGCGCTTCTCCGAGCGCTTCAATTCGCGGTCACGGAGAAAGTCGGCCTCGAACTGGTGCGCCGCCTGCGCCTCGTCCTCTATGACCATATGAGCGGCATGGCGCCGCGACAGATCCAGCACCGCTCGCGCGGAAGTCTGATCCTGCGCCTGACGGGCGATCTCACCATGCTGCGCACCTGGATCAGTCGCGGCATAGGGCGAGGCGTCATCGCCGCGATCATCGTCGCCGGGGGCACCCTCTTTCTGGGGGTCATCAACATCAGGATCGCCCTGGTCGTCCTCGCCATCTTCGTGATCGGTCTGGCGGCGTCGGCCCACGAGGGAAAGCGGCTGGCGCGGCTGACCCGGGCCGTGCGCCGCCGACGTTCCCTGGTCACCAGCAACCTCGACGAGCAGATCAGCGCCCTGGCCGTGGTTCAGTTGTTCGGCCGCTCCCGAGGCGAACGCAGCCGCCTGTCGCGGCAGAACGACGCCATGACCCGTTTCCTGGTTCAGGAAGCCAATATTCGCGGCGGTCTTCGGGGCATCTCAGCGGGAGCCGGATGGGCGGCGGTTCTGACGGTCCTGGCCCTGGGGGCCTTTGACGTGTCGGCGGGACGGATGTCGATCGGGGCGCTGGCGGCCGCCATCACCGTCGTTCGCTATATGAACAGCCCGGTCCGCAACCTGGGTTTCGCCCACGACTATTGGCGGCGCGCGCAGATATCGCAGCGGAAGATCCAGGACTTCCTGAAAAGCGCAAGCCGCCAGCTCGAGGATCCCTCGCAGCAGAAGCTCCGGGTGCGGCGCGGCATGATCGAGTTCGAGGCCGTGTCGGTGGCCGGGGCCCTAGCCGAGGTGACGGCGACGGCGCAGGCCGGAGAGCAGGTCGCCATCCTGGGGGCGGCCGGGGCCGGAAAATCGACCCTGCTGGGGCTTGTCGCGAGAATGGTCGACCCGCTGTCAGGCCAGGTCCGCATCGATGGTCAGTGCCTGGCCGACTGCACCCTGCTGTCGACCTTCAGATATCTGGGGGTGATGAGCCCGGACCTGCCGCTCATGCGCGGAAGCATCCGGCGCAACCTGACCTACCGAAATCCCGCCGCCACCGAAGCCGAGATCAACCACGTCGTCATGATCTGCAATCTGGACGAGGTCTTCGCCGATCTGCCGGGCGGCATAGACGGGTGGGTCACGGAAGGCGGGCTCAACCTTTCCGTCGGCCAGAGGCAGCTTCTGGCGCTGGGCCGCGCCATGCTGGGCCATCCGCCCATCCTCCTGCTGGACGAACCCCTGGCCAACCTCGACCCGCGAAGCCAGGACATCGCTCAGGACGCCCTGAGACGCTACCTCGGGACCATCCTTCTGGTGACCCACGACCCGGCGACGGCGGAAATGGCCGATCAGATATGGCTGCTGGACAAGGGGCGGCTGGTGAGCGCCGTCGCGGGGGACGAGTACAGAAGTCGGCGGCGCGCCGAAGAGCGCCTGGCTCGCCGCATCGACGTCGCCGCGGCGTCCTAGGGAGGCTGGGTTGGCTGGCCAGGACCAAGACAAGGCACGGACGCCCCTGCCCTACCACCTCTACATGCCGCCCCGGCCCCGGCGTCCGCTTCTGGTCCTGGTCCACGGCGTCAGCAGCCGGCCGGCGCGGCTGATCGACTATGCGGCCGCCTTCGCCGCGCAGCATGGCGTCCCGCTGCTGGCGCCCGATTTTTCCGGGGCCGAATTTGCGGGCTACCAGAGGTTGCGGGGGCGCCAAGGCGGGCTTGGCCCCGCCCGCGCCCTGCAGACGGCGGTCGACGAGGTCGGCGTCCGATACGGTCTGGAAACGGATCGCTTTGACCTGATGGGCTTCTCCGGCGGCGCCCAGTTCGCCCATCGCTTCGCGCTTCATTTTCCCCGCGCGGTGCGACGCGTCGTCGTCGCGGCGGCGGGCTGGTACACCTATCTCGACAGAGATTTCGCCTATCCGCTGGGTGTCGGGGAGGGTGAAATGTCGCCCTCCGACCCCGCCCTGGAGGCGTTTCTGCGCCTGCCGATCCTGGTCGCGGTGGGCGAGAAGGATGTGGAGCGCGGCGAACGGTTCCGCACCACCCCCGAACTGGACCGGCGTCAGGGCGCGCATCGGTTCGAACGCGCCCGCCGCTGGATCGACCATTTGTCGAACGAAGCGATGAAGCGGGGCGTCGCGGATCAGCTTGAGTTCCTCTCCCTGCCGAATACGGGCCACTCCCTGAAGGAGGCGGTCCGCAACGGCGGCCTTATTGATCAAAGTTTTGAATTTCTTTTGCGGCCCGAGCGTGAAACTGTCGCATGGCCCTCCGAATGCGTGGCGGAAGGCGTGGAATTCAAGAGAGCCGTTCTTGGTGGATGAATTGGCGTGGCCAGATCTTTCTGGCGCGCAGTGAAACCTTCTCTTTGTGGGGTGTAGTGCATGAAAACGGAATATATCCGGGCATGTAGCTGCGGCTGGCTTCTCGCCGTCGGCATCGCCTGTTCCAGCCAGCCCGCCGCCGCTCAGGACTATTACGGCAGCCTCTCCGCCTCCGGCATCTACGCCGACGGTTCGAAACTGCTGGACGACCAGGAGGACTCCAACCGCTCGGCCCTCGTCCTGAGGGGCCAGGGCGGGGCGCGATGGGTGCATGGCGACAGCGCGACCCAGGTCGCCGTGAGCAGCAACTATTACAAGTATCTGGATAGGGGTCGCCGGGATCGCTGGAACAATGAGGTGAGCCTGGATCATGAGATCAGCCTGTCTGAGACCGTGAAGCTGAGCCTCCTGGCCGCGGCGGGTACAGACTATTCCACGCTGGAGTATCGATCCGCGGACCAGATCGCGCTGGGCGCAGCCATTCTCTACCGCCCGTCACGACAGCATCGCTTTGGATTTGCGGCGGAATACCGCCACCGAGAATATGACGATCGGGCCAACTCCAGCGGTTCGGCGCCCTATGCCGAGGCCACCTACCGGTATCAGCCGGACAACCTTCACAGGTTCGATTTCGACGCGCGATACGAGTGGGTGAACACGAACAACGCCAGCTTCGACTATGAGAGGCAGCGGCTCGGGGGATATTACACCCGCACCTTCGGTCGCGTGAACCGGTTGCGCCTGGGGGCAGTCGTGCAGAACTGGGAGTTCGACTCTCGTCTCGTGACCGGAGGAGGAGAGCGTCTGCACAGTTGGCGGGTTCAGCCTCAGGTGCGGTTCACGCACGCCTTCGCCAATGAGACGACGGTCGAAGTCGACTATCGCCGGGACTTCCGCCGATCGAACGACAGCACCCGCGAAGAGGACGGCAACCGCCTGTCACTGACCGTCCGCAAGGTTTTCTAGCCTGTATCGAGCCTGATGTAGCGGCCCATGGCGTCGGCGCCGGAGGCGAGGCCTGCGCGCGTCGCGCTGTCGCTACGTCTCGCCAAGGTGTCGAAAACGCCCTGGAATTCCCCATTGTCCGCAAGGCGCGGCTGGAAGCCGGTGACGGCGTTATTCGACAGGATCGGATACAGGCGCGGCTCCGGCGGCGCCGTCCGGCTTTTGGGGAACAGAAGCTCAACGGCCAGGCCGTAAGGCGGCACGTCCGGGCGCCCGGCGAAGCGACCCGGCGCGTTGAAGATGAAATTGCCGATGCCGTACAGAATCCACTTGCCGCGATACTGCTCGATCTCCTGAAGGACGTGGGCGTGATGGCCGATGATCATGTCCGCCCCCGCGTCGATCAACGCCCTGGCCTTGGCCGTCTGATAATCGGTTCTCCAGGCATAGGTCCGCCCCCAATGGGCGTAGGCGACCACGAACAACGAGGGATGCCGACGTCGATAGCGTCGCACCATCCTGGAAAAGGCGGCGACGTCCAGCCGGTTCGCGCCGGCGTTTTTGGGAGAGGCGTAGAAATGATACTGTTCGTCATACCGGCGGCGGTATTCGAAGAGGCCGAAGAAGGCGACGCGCCTGTCTCGCCCGTCGTCGGTCGGGATTTTGACGATCAGGGGGAGGGAGGCGTCATAGGCGTTGTCGCCGGCCCCAAACCATTTGATGTCATGATGACGAAGGGCTCCGAACGTGTCCTTGAGCCCCGGCACGCCGAAATCCAGCGCGTGGTTATTGGCCAATCCCACCGCATCCACGCCATGAAAACGCAATTGTTCGGGCGCTCTGGCGACATCCGACCGGCGCAGATAGCTCTTGCTGGCCAGGGCCGGGGTTTGGGCCCCCGTGAGCGGCGTTTCAAGATTCAGAACAACGTAGTCGGCGCGCTTGAGCAGCGGCGCCAGGCGTTCCAGCGAATGCGCGTAGCCGAATTCGGCGACCGACGTCGTGGCGGCGACGCCTTCCTCGATGTCGTGCCGTTCACCGAAATTCGTGTCTCCGCCGACAAGCAGACGGAAGGACGAACCTGAAGATCCGGCGGCGGGCGCCGCCCCGCAACCCGTGACGACATTCCCAAGCGACAATGCGAGACTAGATGTCAGAAAAGTTCGTCTGCGCACCACAATACCTCGTGCCACGATGATCGATGTTGATCGCGCGAAGGACTAACGCAGCGCTTGTGTTAAAGCTCCAAGCTGCTCTAACGTGACAAGGATTCAACGATAGACAGAGCGGGGCCGATGCATGAGCCATGTCGTCGTTGACCGCCGGGCGGTGGTGTCCGGCGCTGTCGCCTGCGGGGCCACGATACCTGTCCTGTCGGCCTTCCCCGCCTGGGCGCGTGCGGACCGCGACCGCAGCCGCGAGGCCCTGAGCGACTTTCGCAAACGGACGCTGAGGCTCGGCGCACGGGCGGTCTGCGTGGTCCAGAACGGCGAGACGGTGTTGGCCGCCGGCGACGTCGCGACGCCGCTTCGCATCGCCTCCATTCGCAAATCCGTTCTGGACGCGCTGTTCGGCATGGCCGTCGCCGAAGGCCAGGTGCAGCTTGACTGGACGCTGGGCGATCTGGGGATTGATCGCCTGGCGCCGCTGACCGCCACCGAAGCCGGGGCGACCGTCCGGCAACTGTTGATGAGCCGTTCGGGCGTCTATCTGCCCGCCGCGGCGGAAACCAGCCGGCAGAAGGCGCGGCGCCCAAGGCGCGGCAGCTATGCGCCGGGCGATCACTGGTATTACAACAACTGGGATTTCAACGTCCTGGGCCGGATCTACGAGATGGCCACCGGCGAGGACCTCTTCACCGCCATCGACCGTCGGCTGGCCGGGCCCCTGGGATGGCGAGACTTCAATGTTCGACGTCATACCCAGTGGGTGCGCGAACCGGCTTCGACCCCCTTCCCGGCCTACACCCTCTCGCTGTCGGCCCGGGACATGGCCCGGTTCGGCCAGCTTTACCTCAACAACGGGAACTGGAAGGGCCGCCAGTTGCTGGATCCGGACTGGGTGCGGCAGAGCACCACCGCCTATTCCCAGGGGAGCCGCAGCGGGCTTCTGAGCGGCTATGGCTATATGTGGTGGGTGGCGCGCGACTGGGCGCTCAACCAGAACTTCACGGCCTATTCGGCGGTCGGCAACGGCGGGCGCTACATCACGGTGGCCCCCAGCCTGGGACTGGTGATCGCGGTCCAGCCGAACGAACGCCGGGGGTGGCCGCCGGTGCGGCTCTATTCGGATCGGTGCGCCTATTCCAATCTGACCGGCGACTTGATCCATGGGCTTGGCGGTCCCGATCTGGGGGGAACCTGCGCCTGAACCCAGGACGCAAGACCGGAGCGACGACGCCCCTAGATCGCGTTCAGCGGCGTTTTCAGGAAACGTCGGCCCGACGGCTCGGCCGGCGGCAGGGCGCCCGCCCGAATATTGATCTGCAGCGCCGGCAGGATCAGTTGCGGCGGGCTCAGGGTCGCGTCGCGCGCCTCGCGCAGGGCGGCGAAATCCTCCTCCGACCGCCCGCCGCCGACATGGACGTTTTCGGCCCGCTCCTTCGCCACGGTCGTCTCCCAGACGACGACCTCTCGCCCCTTGGGCAGATAGTCGTGACCAACGAAGACGCGCGTCGAGTCAGGCAGGGCCAGCAGCTTCTGGATCGAACGATATAGGGTCCGCGCGTCGCCCCCGGGAAAGTCGCACCGCGCCGTGCCGTAGTCGGGCATGAACAGGGCGTCGCCGACGAAGACCGCATCGCCGATCCGATAGCTGACGCAGGCGGGGGTGTGACCGGGCGTATGCAGGACCTCGACCTCCAGGTCGCCCAGCCGGAAGCGGTCGCCCTCGGCGTAGGTCTCGTCGAAGACCGCCGCGTCCGGCGTCACGTCGCGGGCCTCAAACAGGTCGCCGAAGGTCTTCTGCACCTGCGTGATCTTCTCGCCGATGCCGATGGGCGCCCCGGTGCGGACACGGATGACGTCGGCGCCCGTCAGGTGGTCGGCGTGGGCGTGGGTCTCCAGCACCCGCGCCAGCTTCAAGCCGCGCTCGGCCACCATCGCCAGCAGGCGGTCCACCGATCCGGTCGAGGTGCGCGCCGCCGCCGGATCGTAATCCAGCACCGGGTCGATGATGGCCGCCGCCCCCGTGGCCGGGTCGGCGACGATATAGCTGACGGTGTGGGTCGCCGGATCGAAAACGCCGGTGACGTGCGGAACGGACGGTGCAGCCTGGACCATGTGACGATCTCCTTGCGACGCCCTACATATTAAATATTGCTAATTTAGCAAGCACTCATATATTGCCCGCCATGATCACCCTTAAAGCCGTCGGATTGGACCGGTTCCAGCAAAGCGCCGGACAAGCCGCCCGCCTCCTCAAGTCCCTGTCGAACGAACACAGGCTGATGATCCTGTGCCAACTCGGCGACGGCGAAATGCAGGTGTCGCAGCTTCAGGCCTGCGTCGGCCTGTCCCAGTCCGCCCTGTCCCAGCACCTGGCCCGCCTGCGCGAGGACGAACTGGTCGCGACACGCCGGGACGGCACCGCCGTCTTCTACCGCATCGATGATCCGGCCGCCCTGAAGGTGATCGCGGTGCTCGCCGAAATCTATTGCCCTCCGCTTTCCTGAAAGACCCGACCATGACCGCGCTCGTCCCCCTGTCGCCCGCCGAGGTCGCCGCCCGCCTGAAGTCCGGCGCCGCGCACCTGGTCGACATCCGCGAAGCCGACGAATTCGCCCGCGACCACGTCGTCGGCGCCCTGCCCGCGCCCCTGTCGACCTTCGAGGCCGCCGATCTGACTCTCAAAGCGGATCAGGACGTCATTTTCATGTGCCGCACCGGCAATCGCACGGGCGTCAACTGTCAGCGCCTGGCCAACCGCGTGGCGGGTCCGGCCTATGTGCTGGACGGGGGCCTAGACGCCTGGAAGAAGGCCGGCCTGCCGACCCGCACCAATGCCCAGGCGCCGCTGGAGCTGATGCGCCAGGTGCAGATGGCGGCGGGCGGCCTGATCCTGCTGGGCGGCGTGCTGGGTACGCTCGTGCATCCCGCTTTCTGGGGCCTCAGCGCCTTCGTCGGCGCCGGCCTGTTCGTCGCCGGGGCGACAGGCTTCTGCGGCATGGCCCGCCTCCTCGCCGTCGCGCCCTGGAATCGGGCCATCAAGAAGAGCTGACCATGGGCACGGCCCAACTGTGGCTCGCCGGCGGCTCGGCGCCAACGCCGCCCTGGGCCGCCGCCTGTTCGCGGGGCTGATCGTCGTGGTCGCCGCCTACGTCGCGGCGAAGGCGCCCTTCTAGCCCTCCCGGCGGTCACGGCCCCCGCGCCACAGCCTTCAAAGAAATACATGTTTCCGCTGACCTGACGGAACGGCGACGTTTGGCGACCGTTTGGCCCCGCGGAGGAGCGCCGGATATGTATTTGGCGAGGGACAGGCGCGGTGCGGCCGGAGGGTGGCCGCTGCGCCCCACAGGTTGCATGGCATGACGTCGCGAAACATCAGCGTGCGCCGCAGTCTGGGCGTGCCCGCCGACATGGCGACGCTCCGCATCCTGAACACCGCCGCGCGCCTGTCGGAGGAGGAACGCGCCCTGGTGCGCCGGCTGTGCGTGTTTCAGGAGGTGATCGCGGCGGGCGAGACCTTTACGACCGAAGGGCGCACGGTGACGCCCCGGCTGATCCTGAGCGGCTGGGCCTGTCGACAGCGGACCCTGGCGGACGGACAGCGCCAGATCTTCAGCTTCCTGCTGCCGGGCGACGGCCTGGGCCTGGGCGCGGACCCGCGTCCGCTGGATGAAACCACGACGGTGGCCCTGACCCGGGTGGAGTGCGTCGACGCCGTCATGCTGCGCGAAATCCTCGCGCTTCACGATCCCCGACACGACCGGCTGCGCCGGGCGCTGGCCACCGCGCGGCGCTACGAGGACGCCTGCCTGCTGAATCACGTCGTGCGGCTGGGCCGCCAGTCCGCCGTGGCCCGGCTCGCCCACCTGCTGCTGGAACTGCGGGATCGCCTGCAACGGGCCGGCCTGTGCAACGGCGAGCGGATGCATCTGCCGCTGACGCAGGAGATGCTGGCGGACGCGCTGGGCCTGAGCCTGGTCCACGTCAGCCGGACCCTGAGCCAGATGAAGCGCAGTCAACTGATCGCAATGCAGAACGGCTGGCTGACCCTTCTGAACGAAGCCTACCTGCGGTCCGCCTGCGACTACGGCGCGGACTACCCCGTCCTTCATTGATCCCCATTGCAAAGAGAGAGAGCGCGTCATGATCCATCGTCCTTCGCCTCGACAACGCGATTTGCACGGCTCGCGTCGAAAGGGATCGAGGCTAGGCCTGCTGTTGGCTTCGGTGGCGGCGGCGGCTCTCATCGGCCCGCAGTCCACCCTGGCCCAGGACGCCGATCTGGCCGCGCGGGTGGCGCGGCTCGAGGCCCTGGTCCTCGACCAGCAGAAACGCATCGAGGCCCAGGACGCGCTTCTGGCGGAACGCGCCGCCGGGATCGCCCCGCCGGCCGGAATCGCCAATGCCGACGTCGATGCGCGCTGGCGCGTCCAGAGCGACGCCTCGGGTCGCGCCGTCTTCGCCGATCGCGACATGACGGACCTGCGCGCCGGTCAGGCCGCCCCTAACGGCCAGCCCCAGACCACCCCGGCCCCGGAAGGCGCACCGCCGGTCGAACCGCCGCTGCTACAGGCTCGCCGCGAACAATTGGCGGCCCTCCCCGAAGGCATCGCCGTGCTGACCCAGCCCGGCAAGCTGACTGTCGATCTGTCGGCCGAATACACGCGCTCCAGCGCCAACCGGCTGGTGTTCCGCGGCATCGAGATCGTGCCCGGCGTCCAGATCGGCGTGATCGAGGCCAATGAGGCCGACCGCGACACCGGGGTGACGACCATCGCCGGCAAATACGGCGTAACCTCGCGCATGGAGGTCGAACTGCGCGCGCCCTACGTCTGGCGCAACGACACCATCACCACGGTCCAGCAGCGCGACCAGGCCGTGACCCGCACCATCGACCTGAGCGGCGACGGCATCGGCGACGTCGAGGGCGCCGTCCGCTATCAGATCAACGGCGGCGAACGCGGCCGACCGATCTTCATCGCCAGCCTGCGGGTCAAGAGCGACACCGGCAAAGGCCCCTTCGAAATTCCGCGCGACGAGTTCGGCGTGGCGACCCGCCTGGCCACCGGCTCCGGTTTCTGGGGCGTCGAACCCAGCGTCAGCTTCCTCTACCCCAGCGACCCGGCGGTGATCTTCGGCAGCCTCAGCTACTTCTCCCACCTGTCGCGCAACATCGACAAGACCGAGGGCGATATCCACATCGGCCGCGTCGATCCCGGCGACGCCATCGGCATGTCCATCGGTTTCGGCTTCTCGCTCAATCCGAGATTCTCGTACTCGCTGGGCTACAAGCACAGCTATATCCGCCCGACCACGAGCGAGTTGAACGACATCACCGAGAAGTCCGATTCCCTGCAGGTCGGCGCCCTGCAGTTCGGCATGTCCTACCTGCTCAGCGACCGCTTCAGCCTGAACGGCAATTTCGAGTTCGGGGTGACGAAGGACGCGCCGGACATGCGGTTTGTGCTGCGCGTGCCCATCGTCTTCTAGCGACGCCCGCGGTCTCCGGCCGGAACGCCGGAGACCGTCAGCGGCCGAGGGAACCGACCAGACTCGTATTGAGATCGTAGGTCATCTGCGCCGCACGCTGCTGCGCGCTGCTGGCGCTCTGCATCGCCGCCAGATCCGGCAGGTACAGGTTCAGCTCCATGTCTTGACGCAGGTTGCGATTGTTGGCGTTGTTGACGATCAGATTCTGCAGCTGGCCGGCCGTCACATTATGGATCAGGGCCGTCCCGCCGTTGCCGTCGACAAGCGCGACGCCGCCGCTGGTTCCGGCAAGCTGGGTCAGGTCGATGCCGCTGTTCACCAGCGACGTCATGGCGGCCGCCAGATCGACAACGCCCGGCACGTCGCCGCGGATTTGCTGCGTCACCGGACCGGTCGGGGTCCAGGTCAGCCGCGTCTGCAGCGCCAGCCGGTCGTCGACATAGGAGCGAATGACCACGCCGAAACCGAAGGTGAAGCCGTTGGTGGTGATGAAGCCGCCGCGCAGGCCCGACAGTTCGTCATCGGACAGGGGCTGCGGCCCCGAGGGGGTTTCCGCCAGGGCCGCCGTCGCCATCAAGGCCGGAGCCATGGCGATCAGGGCGAGCAGCAAAAGGGAACGTGCGCGTCGCATGATCGTCACCTCAAATACGGGTCGATGGGGAAGCGCGTAGTGATCTGATAGAGCGGCGGCAATTCTCGCGTCAGTTCCGCCAGGGAACGGTCCGGCAGGGCCTGCCAAGGCCGCGACCGGTTCCAGGGCGTCCATTCCGCCGCCTGATTGAAGCTGTCGGCCGGCGCCCGTATCACGAAGGCGACGCCGTTCCACATGGAGGCGAACTCGTCGCGAGTGTAGATCTTGAGCCCCAGGGCGGGATCGCCGATGAGCACGCGCCCCTCGTCGTCGCCCTTGAACACCACGAAATGCTTGTAGCCGGCCGTGTTGATCATGACGATCGCGGGCTTGTTCATCTCGGCCAGATCGACGAGCCCCAATCTGAAGCCGTCCGCCTCATAGCCGCTGGTTTCAAGAAACCGCTTCATGTCGAGCAGGGAGAAGCCGACCCGCCGGATCGCCGTCTGATCTCCGTCCGCGTACATGGCGCGAAACACCTGCTCCTCGCCGACGTTGCGGTCGTAGTGATAGCGCAGCAGGGTGGCCAGCGCAGCCGAGCCGCAACTGAAGTCGTAACGCTGCCGGACCACGGTCCGAAACGGGATGTCGCGATAGCTGACGACGCTGACCCTGGCCGGCGCCGGCCCGCTGCTGAGAAGCACATCGGCGCCTGCAGGCGCCGCCGACATCCAGGCCATGCACAAGGCCGCAAACGGAAGGCCTAGACCGCCGCGGATACAGAGCCCTCCTCGTTTCACGGCGTCGGCCCCGTGGTCACGATATTGATGGTGATCGCGCCTTGGAGATTGTTGTTGTGGCCGGTGTTCATGACGAAATTGCCGATGCCGCTGTAGCCGGCGAAGGCGTTGGGACTGATCGTGATCGCGCCGGACCCCACGGTGTTGGCGTTGACGCTGTTGCCGCTGTTCGTAGCCTTCAGAAGCTGATCGCTGGCGACGATGACGCTGACGCCTTGGCGTCCGTTCAGGTCACGGAGCTGCGACAGATCCAGCGCCGGTATTGCGGGGGACGTCGAAACCGCCGGGACTTGAGACGTAGCCGGTGAAACAATCGGCGGCGGGGGGGCGGGATCCGAGCCAGCGAACAAGAGCGCGGCTGTTAGAAAAACAAGCATGGCTTCCTCCCAGAAAGACATCGGCGGCCGGTGAAACCGGCCGCCGACAGTAGGACGCTTAGATGCCGCCGCCGCCGCTGCCGAAGGTGACGTTGGCGTTGGCGCTGACCGCCGTCGCCGCCTGGCCGATCGAGGCCATGCCGGTGTTGTTGCTTACGGTCTGAATGCCCGCGAAGCCGGCGAAGGCGCCGCCGTGTTGGCTGATGTCGCCCGTGGTCATATGGCCATGCTGGCTGCCGTCATCCCTTTCCGACTGGTCGAAGCCGATATCGCTCACCGACGCGTCCAGGTCCTGCAAGTTCAGGGAAACCCGAATGTTCCAGCTGTCATGACTCGAGTAGTCATTGAACGAGTCATTGGTGGAGCTGTCGGTGTTGAAGGAATCATCGACATAGACAGAGTTATCCGTGTTGAACGACTCATCGGTATTGTACGATTCATCAGCGTTATACGAATGTTCGTTTTCAACCCTGGAAGAACTGTCCGTATTGAAAGAATGTTCGTTTTCAACTCTGGAAGAGTTGTCGGTGTTGAAAGAATCCTCAATTTTGTTTTCAGTTTCCGTTCGAGAATTGTTGTTATGCGAATCTTCTACCTTATTTTCCGTCTCGGTCCGAGAATTGTTGTTGTAAGAATCCTCGACCTTAAGTTCACTTTCATTTTGTTGAGAATTATCCGTGTAGGTCGAATTGTCGTTGTGACCGCTGTTGTAGGAATCAGTGGCGTGAGTGTTGCCACCGACGGCGCCGGTTGGCCCAGTCGAATGGGACTGGGCGTAGCCCACGCTCGCAAACGCCAGCGTCCCCAACAGGACCGCCGCCGAAGTCATAAGTTTGGCACGCATATCGTTAGCCTCCAGATCAAAATGGATACGGAGGTTCCTCCACCTCCGGACAACCCAATCGCTCTGAGCAGCCGTCGTTCCGCATTTTCGGCCCAAGCGAACCAGCCCCAAAATGGCCGCTCTTCGGGCATTCCCGTGGCGCCCCGCGCCAATTGTTATGGATTGGACGACCGCCAGGATTCCGGGCGGATCATTTGATGGGGCGACCACCCAAAATAAACTCGGTCGCCCGCCGACCTTCGCCGGAAATAAGCCCACAGCGCCCCGTGCATGGCGTTCGGGCGCTGCGGATGCTAAGCGCGCGGACCATGACGACGCCCCCAATCGAACGCATCCGTAATTTCTCGGTGGTCGCCCATATCGACCACGGCAAGTCCACGCTGTCAGACCGGCTGATTCAGTTCACCGGCGGCCTGACCGCGCGTGAAATGTCGGCGCAAGTCCTCGATAATATGGACATCGAAAAAGAGCGCGGCATCACCATCAAGGCGCAGACCGTGCGCCTGAACTACAAGGCCAAGGACGGGCTGGACTATGTCCTGAACCTGATGGACACGCCGGGGCACGTCGACTTCGCCTATGAGGTGTCGCGCAGTCTGGCCGCGTGCGAGGGTTCGATCCTGGTGGTGGACGCCTCGCAGGGGGTCGAGGCCCAGACCTTGGCCAACGTCTATCAGGCGATCGACAACAACCACGACATCGTGCCGGTCCTGAACAAGATCGATCTGCCCGCCGCCGAACCCGAGCGCGTTCGCCAGCAGATCGAGGACGTCATCGGCATCGACGCCTCGGACGCCGTCATGTGCTCGGCCAAGTCGGGCATCGGCATCGAGGACGTGCTGGAGGCCATCGTGGCCCGCCTGCCCGCGCCCAAGGGCGACATCAACGCCCCACTCAAGGCCATGCTGGTCGACGCCTGGTACGACCCCTACCTGGGCGTGGTGCTTCTGGTGCGCGTGTTCGACGGCGTGCTGAAGACCGGCATGCGCGTGCAGATGATGCAGCACGGCACGACCCACCTGGTCGACCGCGTCGGCGTCTTCCTGCCCAAGAACACCCCCGTGGACCAGCTCGGCCCCGGCGAGGTCGGCTTCATCACCGCCCAGATCAAGGAAGTGGCCCACGCCGCCGTCGGCGACACCATCACCGACGAGAAGAAGCCGACCGCCGAACCGCTGAAGGGCTTCAAGGAGGTCCAGTCCGTGGTCTTCTGCGGCCTGTTCCCGGTCGACGCCGCCGACTTCGAGGACTTGCGCGCCGCCATCGGCAAGCTGCGCCTGAACGACGCCAGCTTCACCTTCGAGATGGAATCCTCGGCTGCCCTGGGCTTCGGCTTCCGCTGCGGCTTCCTCGGCCTGCTGCACCTGGAGATCATCCAGGAGCGCCTGAGCCGCGAGTTCAACCTGGACCTGATCGCGACGGCCCCCTCGGTCGTCTACAAGATCGGCCTGCGCGACGGACGCGAGATCGACCTGCACAACCCGGCCGACCTGCCCGACGTGATGCAGATCGAGTCGATCGCCGAGCCGTGGATCAAGGCTACCATCCTGACCCCCGACGAATACCTGGGCGGCGTCATCAAGCTGTGTCAGGATCGCCGCGGCTCGCAGGTCGAGCTGTCCTACGTCGGCAGCCGCGCGCTGGTGGTCTATGAGCTGCCGCTGAACGAGGTCGTCTTCGACTTCTACGACCGCCTGAAGTCGATCTCGAAGGGCTACGCCTCGTTCGACTATGAGCTGACCGACTACAAGGTCGGCGACCTAGTCAAGATGAGCATCCTCGTCAACGCCGAGCCGGTCGACGCCCTGTCGATGCTGGTCCACCGTGGCCGCGCCGAAACGCGCGGACGCGGCATGGTCGAGAAGATGAAGGAGCTGATCCCGCCCCACATGTTCGTCATTCCGATCCAGGCGGCCATCGGCGGCAAGATCATCGCCCGCGAAACCGTCCGCGCCCTGCGCAAGGACGTGACGTCCAAGTGCTACGGCGGCGACGCCACCCGCAAGAAGAAACTGCTCGAGAAGCAGAAGGCTGGCAAGAAGCGCATGCGCCAGTTCGGCAAGGTCGAGATTCCGCAGGAAGCCTTCATCGCGGCGCTGAAGATGGACGAGGACTGAGGACCGGCCAGACGCCAGTCCGAATATCTTTGGTTGCTGAATCCCGAGGGGCGTGAGAGGCTCTCGGCCTCAAAACAAGGGATTGCGCCTGATGCTTATGGTCATCTTCGCCTTGCTGGCCATGCCGATGGCCCAGCAGCCAGAGCCCGCTTCGCCACAAGCCGCGCCTCAAGTGATGGCGTCGGCAGAGGCCGCCGCGCCGGAAACGCCGCGACAGGCCGCCGAGCGCCGGCGTCTGGCGCGGCTCGAAGTCGTCTGTTCGCAACGCGCGCCGACGGGTTCGCGCCTTGACCGCACCCAGTGCGAGCCACGCCACCGCGCCGAGCTTCAAGCCCGCGCCAAGCGTCAAGAGACCGAAGACTTCATCAACAACACGGGGATGGTGACGCCTCTGGACTGACGACGCTGGCGGCCGCTATCGCTTCCTGAAGCGGGCGGCGTCGGCGGCCAGGCTGGCGCCCCAATCGGTCGTGGGGTGGTCGGGCTCGGCGTGGAAGGGCAGTTCGCCGGCCACTCCGCGCGCCGCCAGGGCCAGAGGCAGGGCGTAGTGGGGCATGAGACGCAGAGGCTTGCGGCGCTTGTCGGTCACGTCCCAGCCCATAGCCTCGAAGGCTTCGGCCAGATCGGCGCCGGACAGGCGGTGGATGTCCCGCAAGCTGTCGGGCCAATCCTCGGGCAGCGCGACGGCCTCGGCCGCATCGCCCGTCAGGCCGAACAGGGACTGGGTCAGGGCGTCGATCTCGGGGAATTCGTCGCGGGCGTCGGGATCGGCGTAGCGCGGCTTCATCAGCGCCTTCAGTTCCAGATCATCGACGCCGGGCAGGTCGATCAGGCGGCGGAGCGGTGCGTTGGTCATGCCGCCCTGTAGCACGCCCGTCGGCGGTTGACCGCGCCCGCGCGCGGGTCGAGGCTGGCGGTTCGGATCGCTGAAAGGCTCGCCCATGCCGACCGACGCCCTGAACGCCTATGCCCGGACGCCGCGCCTGGCCGTGCTGATCGACGGAGAGAACGCCTCGTCGCGGATCGCCGAGGCCCTGTTCACCGAGATCGCGACGCTAGGCGAGGCCAGCGCCCGACGCATCTATGGCGACGCGGCCAACACCTCGCTGAAAGGCTGGATCGACGTCCTCGCGCGCTGGGCGATCCAGTGGCAGCAGAATTTCGCCAACACCAAGGGCAAGAATTCCGGCGACATCGCCCTGGTCATCGACGCCATGGACCTGCTGCACTCGGGGCGGTTCGACGGCTTCTGCCTGGTGTCGTCGGACAGCGACTTCACCCGGCTGGCGGCGCGCATCCGCGAACAGGGCGTGCCGGTCTATGGTTTTGGCGAGCGCAAGACGCCCGAGAGCTTCCGTCAGGCCTGCACCCGCTTCATCTACACCGAGAACCTGAGAGGCCCTGCGGAGGGCGGCGACGCGGACGCGACCGCAACCCCCGCCCCGATCCCCGCGGTGAGGAAACCGTCCGAGGCCACGCCGCTGATCGCCACCGCCATCGCCGACATGGACGAGGACGGCGACGGCTGGGTCAGCGTCGGCGGCATCGGCAACCGGCTGAGGAACGCCCATTCCGACTTTGACCAGCGCACCTACGGCTACGCCAAGCTGTCGGAGCTGATCCGCGCCACGGGCCGTTTCGACGTGGAAGTCGGGCCCGGCAGCGCCATGCGTGCGCGGGTCAAGCGCGCCGACAAGCGGAACGGTTCGGATAACAGTGTTGCCACAAAGTGAAGCGGCGGGCAGGATGGCCGTCTGACCGTTCCGCGCACAGGAGTTCGCCATGCTGTTGATCACCGCCGCCGCCCTGGCCCTGCTGGGCGCCCCCGCGCTCCAGAATGAGGAGGGCGCCGCTCGACCGCGCGTCGCCTCCAGCACGCCGTCGCGCGCCATCTCGGCCCGCGCCCCGACCTTGCCGGACGGCCCCACTCGGGTCGTCTGCGGTCGCGAGAAGGCCATGGACAGCAACATCATGCGCCGCGTCTGCCGCGAAGTGCCGGTGAACAGCGCGGGCCGCGAACTGATGTCGGGCGATTATCTGCGGCAGATGCAAAGCATCGGCCTCGACTCCTCGAACGGCCCCAGCCGGCGCGCGCCCGGCGGGCGCCCGGTCGGCTGACGTCGATCACCCTTGTCGCCGGCGCGCGCCTGTCCCAAGCGCCCGATGCAACGGAGATCGCGCCCGAGCTCGGCCCGCCGCCAGGCCCTCCCGTCGGCGTGCCCGCCGCCTGGGTTCTCTAACCCCGCGCGCGGGATGGTCGCATAGAAGGTAGACTCTTGGAGCCTTTTCGGCCCTGATCGCCCCACGCTGCTCCCGTTCTGCCCTGCTAGAAGAAAATCAAAGCCGCTCAGATGTTCATGATCCTGGTTGCGTCTCTCGCCGTTCTTACCCTTGATCCGACCGCCGCGTCGGCCAGTCGCCCCGCCGTCCCGCCGAGCACGGCCATCGCCCCGGCTCCGACCGTTCCGTCCGGCGAGCCGATGCGCGAAGTCTGCCGCCGGGAACGCACGCCGGGCTCCAATCTGTCGGAACGTGTCTGCCGTCAGGTCCCGGTGAACAGCGCCGCCCGCGACCGCTCGGCGGGCGATCGCCTGCGCGAGTCCCAGGGGTCGAGGACGCCGCAGAGCTTCTAGAACAGCGGGCTTTTCGCGCCCCCAGGCCGCCCGCCCCCTTCCCCCGCGCGCGGGGTGGTCTATGTGTGGGCCATGGCCGCCGCAGAGACCCCCGTCGAGACCTTCAAACGCGCGCTGGCGCACGCTGCGCGGGCGCTGGCCGAGCAGGCCGAGCTGGAGGTGACCTTCGGCTCTGACGGGCCGCGACTGTCCAACGGCGTCCTGACCCTGCCCCACCCGCCGCGCGATCCGGGTGCGCCCGAGAGCGCGACCCTGCGCGGTCAGGCCGACCGGCTGGCCCTGCGGCTAGCCAATCACGACGAGGGGCTGAACGCCCGGCTGCGGCCCGTCGATCAGACGGCGGCCGAGGTCTTCGACGCCGTCGAACAGGCGCGGGTCGAGGCGGTCGGGGCGCGCGAACTGAAGGGGGTGCGCAATAATCTGAACGCAGCGCTTCTGACCCGGCTGGAGAAGTCGGGCGCCCTGCGGGCCGAGGCCGAGCGGGTGCCGGTGGCCGAGGCCGCCGCCCTGCTGGTGCGCGAACGGCTGACGGGCGAGCCCGCGACCGACGGGCTCAAGACCATGCTGGACCTGGTCCGGTCCAATCTGGAGCTGAAGGCGGGGACGGAACTGGACGCCCTCGCCGCCGTGGCCGACGACCAGACGGCCTTCGCGGCCCGGCTGAAGGACGTGCTGCGGGCGCTGGACCTCGATCCCGGCGACGGCCATGCTGAGGACGCCAACGACGAGGAGGGCGAGGACGAGCCCGACCAGTCGCGGCAGGATCAGGCCGACGAGCAGGAACAGGAAGAAGAGGACGGCGGCGAAGGCGGCCAGTCGCTGGAAGGCACGGCCGACGACCAGTCCGCCGAGGACGAGCGCCAGACCCGCCCCGACGGCGCCCCCGCCGAGCCCGATGGCGAGGCCTCGGACGACGGCCCGGAACTGAACGAAGGCGCCCTGCCCAACCGTCAGGACAACGCCGACGACGGGCGCGCCATCAACGCCTACCACGTCTTCACCAGCGCCTATGACGAGACGATCGGCGCCGAGGAGCTGTGCGACCCGATGGAGCTGGACCGGCTGCGCTCGCTGCTGGACGCCCAGCTGGCGACCCTGTCGAGCGTGGTGTCGCGCCTGGCCAACAAGCTGCAACGCCGCCTGATGGCGCAGCAGAACCGCAGCTGGGCATTCGATCTGGAGGAGGGCGTGCTGGACACCGCCCGCCTGACCCGCGTCATCACCGATCCGACCAGCCCCCTGTCGTTCAAGATGGAGAGCGAGAGCCCGTTCCGGGACACAGTCGTGACCCTGCTGATCGACAACTCGGGTTCGATGCGCGGGCGGCCGATCATGGTGGCGGCGGTCTGCGCCGACATTCTGGCGCGGACGCTGGAACGCTGCGGGGTCAAGGTCGAGATCCTGGGCTTCACCACCCGCGCCTGGAAGGGCGGGCAGTCGCGCGAGGCCTGGATCAGCGCCGGCAAGCCTGCCCATCCGGGCCGCCTGAACGACCTGCGCCACATCATCTACAAATCGGCGGATGCTCCGTGGCGCCGGGCCAAGAAGAACTTGGGCCTGATGATGCGCGAGGGCCTGCTGAAGGAAAACATCGACGGCGAGGCCCTGACCTGGGCGCACGAGCGCCTGCTGGGTCGCACCGAGTCGCGCCAGATTCTGATGGTGATTTCCGACGGCTCGCCG
This sequence comes from Brevundimonas sp. 01N35, assembly GCF_056399785.1. Lineage (NCBI taxonomy): Bacteria > Pseudomonadati > Pseudomonadota > Alphaproteobacteria > Caulobacterales > Caulobacteraceae > Brevundimonas > Brevundimonas sp. 01N35. The sequence goes on along the minus strand of NZ_JBFTRZ010000006.1, from coordinate 114,715 downwards.
GTGGACGACTCGACGCAATCGGCCAACGCCGCCCTCTATCTGGACAAGCACCTGCGTCAGGTAATCGAGCAGATCGAGACCCGGTCGCCGGTTGAACTGATCGCCATCGGCATCGGCCACGACGTGACCCGCTGGTATCGCCGCGCCGTGACCATCGTCGACGTCGAGCAGCTGGCCGGCGTCATGACCGAGAAGCTGGCCGAACTGTTCGAGGCCAAGCCCAAGGCTGTAGCCAAGACGCCGAGGAAGCGCGCGGCGTGAACCGGCGCGTCTATGTCGCCGCGCTGGCGGCGCTGACGCTGGCGGCCTGCGCCAGCGCGGTCGTGACGTCGCAGCCCTGGGCGCCGACTCCCGAGGCCGACGGTTGGAGCGCGGCCAGCCCCTCGACCCGCCCGGTCGGCCTGGGCCTGCCCGGCGGGGCGACCCTGGCGAAGGGCGTGCGCTACGCCGGGGGCGTGACTCTGCGGGCCGATCCCGCCTCGCCGCTGCACAGCCTGTCCGACCTGAAGCTGACCGGCGACGGCGGCTTCATCGCCGTGTCCGACGCCGGCGATCTGGCGCGCGGGACGCTGGCGCTGGACCGAGGCGGGCGGCTGATCGGGCTGGAGGGCCTGAGGGTGCGCCGCCTGACCCTGACCGACGGGACGCCGATCAGCCAGAAGGCCGCGGGCGACGCCGAGGGGCTGGCGATCACCGCGAGCGGGGAGCTCCTGGTCAGCTTCGAGCACGACCACCGCATCTGGAACTACGGCCCTCTGGCGGCGCTGGGGACCCGGCCCGAGGCCGTGCGCCAACCGGACTTCCCCTTCCCCGAGAACGAGGGCATGGAGGGGCTGGCGGCCTCAAACAACGGCTGGCGGGTCGCGGGCGAGGCGGGCGGGGTGTGGGACTGTTCGGCGGCGCGCTGTTCGGTCGTGACCGCGCCCCCGGCGACGCCGATCCCCGAAAGCGACTACCGCATCACCGGCATGGACCGCGACCCGGCGGGCGGCTGGTTCGTGGTGCAAAGGTCCTATCGCGCGCCGGTCGACATGCGGGCGCGGGTGCGGCGCATGGCGGCTGACGGGACGCTGGGGCCTGTTCTGATCGAACTGAAGCTGCCGGGCACGACGGATAATTTCGAGGGGATCGCGGCGGAAAAGCGCGGCGCGCGGACGCGGCTCTACATCCTGTCCGACGATAATTTCAACGCCGTGCAGCGGACCATGATGCTGGCGTTTGATGTGGGTGGCTGAGGCGTAGCCGAGGCCGGGTGGGGGCGCTTGGGCTATTCAAGCGCCGCGCTCCGTATCGCCTCGCCCTCCCCACCCGGTCGCTGCGCGACCACCCTCCCCATGAAGGGGAGGGAGAAGCAGGTTCAGATCCGTTCGCTGATCTTGATGGCGGCCTTGCAGCCGACCTTGATGACGCTGGACAGCAACCGATAGGCCGGGGCCTCGCGGCTGCCGTGCTCGATGGCGTGGTCGTGGTGGGCCAGTTCCTCTTCGCGGAACTGGGTCAGTTCGGCGGCCAGTTCGGGGTCGCGCTCGCGGACCTCTTCGATCTGGTCGGCGTAGTGTTGCTCGATGACGCTCTCGACCGCCTCGGTGCAGGCGTGGGCGGCCTTCTCGCTGATCAGGGCGGTGCCGGCGCCCAGCGCCGTGGCGGCCAGCTTCCACAGCGGAATCATGGCCGTGGGGCGCACCCGGTTTTCGGTCAGCAGAGCCTCGAACCGGGCCAGGTGGACGGCCTCGTGGCCCTCCATCTCGGTCAGGTCGGCGGCGATGACGGCCTTGCCCTTGCGGCCTTCCAGCACAGCGCGCTGGGCGCGGTAGATGTGGACGGCGGCGAACTCGCCCGCATGGTCGACGCGCAGCATTTCCGCCATGCGGGCGCGGGTCTGGCCCACGCCGGGGCGCGGCAGAGGGATGCGGCGGGCGGCGGCGACGGTGTCGGATGCCTCGGTCATGATCGCCTCTCTACGCCTTGGGCGCGCGCGCGTCCTTGGGACGTTTCGCCGCCAGCAGGCTGAAAATGGCCAGCGCCAGGGAGATCAGGAAGTTCCAGCCGGCCATCGAGATTCCGGCGAAGCTCCACGGCACGTCGCCGCAGCCGACGATGGGCTTGATCTCGGCGGTGCCGAGCGCCAGGGCGTTCAGGCCTTCGATGCTGAAGTCGGTCGGATTGACCGCCATACAAGTCGCCGGCAGGGCCCACCACTTGAGCTCGCCGCCCGCGTGATAGCCGGCGGTGATCGCGCCGGTGAAGAAGACGGCGGCCAGCAGGAAGGAGGCGATGCGCGGCGTGCCGCGGCTGGCGCGGCTGAAGACGGCCCAGAAGGTGGCGGCGCCCGCGATGGCCACGGCGGCCCAATAGACCTCGCGCTGCTTGAGGCAGAGGTTGCAGGGCGCCAGCCCGGCGAACCGCTCGAAGGCGTGGGCCGCGCCCAGCATGGCCAGAGAGGCCGCCAGCGCGAAGGCGGTCCACCAGCGGGTCAGACGTAGATAAAGGCGCTTCATGGCGCCTTTCTTAGACGCAGCCGGAGCCCGCGTCGATCAGTGTCCGACAAGCTTGACCGCAAAGAAGGCGCCGACCAGCAGAACCACGAAAAGCACGGTGAAAAGCGCCAGCCGCTTCTCGATGATCGCCAGCATCGGCTCGCCCCAGCGCTTGAGCACGAAGGCCACCAGGAAGAAGCGGGCGCCGCGCGTCACGACGCACAGGGCCAGGAACAGCGCCAGATTGAAATGGAAGATGCCCGAGGCGATGGTGATCAGCTTGAACGGGATCGGCGTCAGCCCCTTGATCAGGATGATCCAGGCGCCGTGCTGCTGGAACAGGGCCTTGGACGCCTCGAAGGTATCGGCCTTGCCCAGCAGGGCCAGCAGTTGCAGGCCGACCGGCTCGAGGAAATAGCCGATGGCGTAGCCCAGCATCGCCCCCAGCACCGAGGCGACCGTGCAGACCATGGCGTAGAAATAGGCCCGTTCCGGCTTGGCCAGCACCATGGGCGCCAGCATGACGTCGGGGGGAATGGGGAAGAAGGAGCTTTCCGCGAAGGACACGATCGCCAGCGACCGGGTCGCGTGACGGTGGCGGGCCAGGGAGAAGACCCAGTCATAGAGCTTGCGAAGCATACAGGCGTCCCGATTGAGCCTGCGGCTCTAGCAGGCTAGAGGCCCGCGTGCACCCGTCGATCATCGCCAGCGACACCGCAACGTGTCCTGTTTCGGATCAGCGCCGCCTTGCGTCCCACCGGGGGCGCCCATTAGGTTCCGCCCCAATCGGCGGCAGGAGCCGCCCCAAAAGACAGTCAGAGGAGACGCGTCATGAATGACGCCGCCAAACTCGATCAGGAAAACCCGCTGGGCGTGGACGGTTTCGAATTCGTCGAATTCACCGGACCCGAGCCCGAAGCCATGATCGCCCGGCTGGAGCTGATGGGCTTCACCCAGACCCATGTGAACCCGACCACCGGCGCTGTGCGCCTGAAGCAGGGCGACATCACCATGCTGGTCAACCGCACGCCGACGAAGGTTCCGGGGAGCCAGGCGGCGGACTTCGCCAGGGACCACGGCCCCTCGGCCAACGGCATGGCCTTCCGCGTCGCCGACGCCAAGGCCGCCTATGAGGGCGCGCTGGAACGCGGCGCCCGCAAGGCCGAGGGCGCGCAGGGCGGCGCCCTGGGGAACGACTATCCCTATATCCTGCAAGGCATCGGGGGCAGCCTGCTGTACGTCATCGACCAGTACGGCGAGCAGGGCTCGCTCTATGAGGCCTGGGACGAGATCGAGGGCTGGGAAGAGGCCGAGCGCAAGAATTCCATGGGTCTCGAGGTCCTCGACCACCTGACCCACAACGTGCGTCGCGGCGAGATGCGCACCTGGTCCGGCTTCTATGGCCAGGTCTTCAACTTCGAAGAGCAGAAGTATTTCGACATCAAGGGCAAGGCCACCGGCCTTTTCTCGCAGGCCATGATCGCGCCCGACCGCGCCATCCGCATCCCGCTGAACGAAAGCCAGGACGACAACTCCCAGATCGAGGAGTTCCTGCGGCGCTACAACGGCGAAGGCATCCAGCACATCGCCCTGACTACCCAGAACATCTACGAGACCGTCGAAGCCATGAAGGCGCGCGGCGTGGCCTTCCAGGACACGATCGAGACCTACTTCGAGCTGATCGACAAGCGTCTGCCCCACCACGGCGAGGACGTGGAGCGGATGCGCAAGAACCGCATCCTGATCGACGGTTCGGACGAGGAAGGCCTGCTGCTGCAGATCTTCACCCAGGACACCTTCGGTCCGATTTTCTTCGAGATCATCCAGCGCAAGGGCAACGAGGGCTTCGGCAACGGCAACTTCCAGGCCCTGTTCGATTCGATCGAGCTGGACCAGATTCGTCGCGGCGTCATCAAGGTCGACGCCTGAATGAGGATGCGGCCGCCGCATTGGCTGCCCTGGCTCGGCCCGCTTCTGGCGGCCGGGGCCGGGGCTCTGGCCGGGGAATACTGGCTGGGGGGAGGCTTCTGGATGGTGCTGCTGGCGGCGCTGGTCTGCGGCTTCGCCCCCATTCTGGGCTACCGCGTCTGGAAACGACGACATCATCGTTGAACTATTTCCTCCCCATGCCATGGGGAGGGGGACCGCGTAGCGGTGGAGGGGCGAGCCACGCTCAAACAGCCCCTCCGTCACGCCGCTTGCGCGTCCGCGCTGCTTCCCCACAAGGTGGGGAGGAAAAAATGGGGAGAGACTGAAATGAAATCCATCCTGACCGCCGCCGCGGCGCTGGCTCTGCTGGCGACCTCGGCCCACGCCGAAAACGCCCCGACCTGGTCGCTGGCCATCCACGGCGGCGCGGGCGTCATCGAGCGCGCCGAACTGTCGCCGGAACGCGACGCCGCCTATCGCGCGGGTCTGCAGGCGGCGCTGGACGCCGGCTCGGCCGTTCTGGCCAAGGGCGGCTCGGCCCTGGACGCGGTTCAGGCCGCGGTTCAGACGATGGAGGACAACCCCCTGTTCAACGCCGGGCGCGGGGCCGTCTTCACCGCCGCCGGCAAGAACGAACTGGATTCCGCCGTGATGAACGGCGCCGACCTGACCGCCGGGGCCGTGGCCGGCCTGACCCGCACCCGCCACCCGATCGCGGCGGCGCGCGCGGTGATGGAGCAGTCCCCCCACGTCATGCTGATCGGCGAAGGCGCCGAGAGCTTCGCCGCCTCGGTCGGTCTGGAGCAGGTCGACCCCAGCTTCTTCTTCACCGAAAGCCGCTGGCAGGCGCTGCTGAAGGCCCTGCGCGAAGCGGGCCAGCCCCTGCCGCCCCGCCCGGCGGGCGCCCCGCCGGAGCCGAGCAAGCACGGCGCCGCGGTTCCCCTCGCCGCCCTGAACGAAGCCCCGCTGGACGAGCGGAAATTCGGCACCGTCGGCGCCGTGGCCCTGGACAGCCAGGGCCGTCTGGCGGCCGGCACCTCGACCGGCGGCATGACCGCCAAGCGCTGGGGCCGGGTCGGCGACGTGCCGGTGATCGGCGCGGGCACCTACGCCTCCAACGCCGACGGCTGCGCCGTCTCGGCCACCGGCGCGGGCGAGTATTTCATCCGCGCCACCGTGGCGCGCGACATCTGCCACCGCACCGCCGAGGGCATGGCGGTCCAGCCGGCGGCCGACGCCGAGATCGCGGAAGTCGGCGCCATCGGCGGCGACGGCGGCGTCATCGTCATGGGCAAGGACGGCACGGTCGCCTTCTCGATGAACACCTCGGGCATGTATCGCGGCGAGGCCGGATCGAACCGCGCCAGCCACGTCGCCATCTACGCCGACGAAGACGCCAAGCGTTGAACGCCAAGGGCGACCATTCGGGCGTCATCGCCCCGCCGCCGCTGATCTATTTCGGCTTCCTTCTAGCCGGATGGGGACTGGGCCAGTGGACGGCCGAGCCGTCGCTGGGGCTGGCGGTCGAGGCGCGGCGCGGGGTCGCCCTGACGCTGATCGTCGTCGGTCTGCTGCTGGACGGGGCGGCGGCGGGCTATTTCCGTCGCCTCGGCACCCCGCCCGAGCCGTGGAAGCCGACGACGGTCCTGGCCACGGGCGGTCTCTACAAGTTCAGCCGCAACCCGATCTATCTGGGCTTCGCCATCACCTATCTGGGTCTGGCCATCGCCATGGACAGCCCGATCGCGTTGGCCCTGCTGGTCCCCTGCCTGATCGTCGTCGACCGCTTCGTCATCGCCCGCGAGGAGCGCTATCTGGCGGGCAAGTTCGGCGCCGATTACCAGGCCTACAAAGGAAAGGTCCGCCGATGGCTGTGACCCCCAACACCCCCGCCCCGCACGCCGACGAACTATCGGAAATGGCCATCGAGGAACTGGACGCCGCCTGCGCCCTGCTGTGGGTCGAGATGAAGGCCGTCACCCCCTGGGGCGACGTCTATGAGGGCGTGGCCCCGTCCGGCCGCGCGGTCGAGATCGAGCGCCGCTACCTGTGGGCGCACGACCCGGCGGGCTCGATCGCCGTCGAGGTCGAGGTGCGCGACCCGGCCCTGCGCACCGGGGCCGAGGCGCGCGCCGTGATCGCGCCCCCGAACGGCAAGGCGTCCTGAAATTAGCCTACGCTTCTCCCCGTCATCCTCGGCACAAGGCCCAGGATGACGGGAATGGGATTGAGGATGACGACTGACGCCGCTTCCCAACCGCTTCGCCCCGGATTAGCTTCGCCTCATGAAACTCGCCTCGCTCAAGCACGGCCGTGACGGCCGCCTCGTCGTCGTCTCCAAGGACCTGAACTGGTTCACGGACGCCTTCCTGATCGCGCCGACGCTGCAGGCCGCGCTGGACGACTGGGCGCGGTGCGAGCCCCTGCTGCGCGCCCTGGCCGAGAGTCTGGAGCACGAAGCCGTGCCGAGCGGCCGCTTCCGCGAACATGAGGCCGCCGCCCCCCTGCCCCGCGCCTATCAGTGGGCCGACGGCTCGGCCTACGTGAACCACGTCGAACTGGTGCGCAAAGCGCGCGGCGCCGAGATGCCCGCGACCTTCTGGACCGACCCCCTGATGTATCAAGGCGGCTCCGACCACTTCATGGGCGCCCGCGACGCCATCCCGCTGAAAGACGAGGCCTGGGGCTGCGACCTGGAGGCCGAGATCGTGGTCGTCACCGGCGACGTAGCCCAGGGCGCGACGCGCGAGGAGGCCCTGGCGGCGATCCGTCTGGTCGGCCTGGTCAACGACGTCTCGCTTCGCAACCTGATCCCCGGCGAACTGGCCAAGGGTTTCGGCTTCGTCCAGTCCAAGCCGGCCAGCGCCCTGTCGCCGGTATTCGTCACCCCGGACGCCCTGGGCGACCGCTGGAAGGACGGCAAGATGCACGGCGCCCTGTCGGTGCAACTGAACGGCAAGGATTTCGGTCAGGCCGACGCGGGCGTCGACATGACCTTCGACTTCGGCGTGCTGATCGCCCACCTGGCCAAGACCCGCGCCCTGGTGGCCGGTTCGATCATCGGCTCCGGCACGGTGTCGAACAAGGACGCCGACGGCGGCCCGGGCAAGCCGGTGGCCGACGGCGGCGTCGGCTACTCCTGCATCGCCGAGGTCCGCACCGTCGAGACCCTCCTGACGGGCGCGGCCAAGACGCCCTTCCTCAAGCACGGCGATGTGGTCCGCATCGAGATGCTGGACGACAAGCATCACACCATCTTCGGCGCCATCGAGCAGACGGTTCAGCCCGCCTGATCTCCGCTTTTCGAGCGCCGTTCGTCGGGATAGACTGACGGCGTTGGGAAGGGGAAGTCCGCATGTCGCCGCAAACCATGGGCCCGCTGATCGGCATCGCCGTGGCGTTGATCGTCGTCCTGCTGCGCAACCGGCGCAAACGGACGCTGCGGCCGCATCTGCTGTGGGTCATGCCCCTGCTGGTCACCATCATGATCGGCATGGGGCTGTGGGCGACGACCCAGCATCCCCATTTCGGCCCCTACGCCTGGATGGCCTTCGCCGCCGCCCTGGCGCTGGGCGCCGCGGCCGGCTGGCAGCGTGGCAAGACCATCACCATCGAGAAAGAGCCGGACGGCTCGCTGAAGGCCCAGGCCTCGCCGCTGGGGCTGATCCTGGTCATCGGCCTGTTCGCGGCGCGCGCAGGCCTGCGCGAATTGATGCAGTCCAACGCCGTCGCCTGGGGCCTGGACGCCGTGGTGGTCACCGACGCCTTCATGATCTTCGCCATCGGCCTGATCGTCACCCAGCGCATCGAGATGTATATCCGTGCCCGCCGCGTCCTGGCCGGCGGAAGCGACAGCCACGTCGAGGTCGCGGCTTGATCATCGCGCTGGCGGCCCTCGCCGTCGCCGGTCAGCCCTTCGACGCTGACGCCGACGGCTGGGACATGATGATCGACCCCGACCACGGCCGGGTGGCCAGCGCCGCCTGGGCGTCAGGCCAGGCGGTTCTGGTGCGCTGCAAGGCGGGGCGTCTGGACGTCATCGTCAATGGCTTGCCGCCCGCCGAGACGCGGTCGCGCAGGATCGAAATGACTCTGGGCGAGGTCGGTCCCGAAACTCAATCCTGGGCCACCGCGCCCGGCAGCCCGATCGCCTCGCCGCCCGAGCCGGCGCGCATCGCCCGCCTCATGGCCGACGGGGGCGACCTGGATCTGCGCGTCATGACCACCGGTGGCGAGGCGACCTATGGCTTGCCGCTGCCGTCCGACGGCGCGGGCGTCCGCGATGTTCTTCAGGCCTGCAACCAGCTGACCACCGGCGAGCATGACCGCCTGCCCCGTTTGGCCGAAACCGCGACCCGTTGGACCCGAAAGCCGGTGGCCGTTTTGCCGCCCCGCTTCGGCAAGTATCGCTTCGTGGCGGCCGAGGCGCGTCTCGGCTGCCTGATCGACGCGGACGGCCGTCCGTCATCCTGCTGGGTCGAAGGCGAGACGCCTTCAGGCAAGGGCGTCGGCCCCGCCGCCGTCGCATCCACCATGACCGCTCGCTTCGAGGTGCCGGACGACGGCAAGACCGGCTTTCGGATCATTCGCTTCGACTACAAATTCGAGGCCCGCTTTCACTAGAATCTTGATCGGGCGGCGTTTCGGCAATCGACCTGACCGACGAACACGGTGATTGACCCGACGAATTCCGCCGCTAGATTGCGCGGCCTCCCAGACCTGTGCGGGTGTGGTGGAATTGGTAGACGCGCTGGATTCAAAATCCTGTTCCGAGAGGAGTGCCGGTTCGAGCCCGGCCACCCGCACCACGTCTGGATGAGCGCCGATCGGCGCCATCCCGCCCTTCCCCTTCCGACATCGCCACCGACCGGAACGCAGCCTTAGCCGTTCTGGCGCATTCCGCTTGCGAGGAGGGATCGCGCGCGCCTGTCCACAACGCGACACGGGCTGAAACAAAGAATGAGTCCTGCCTCACTTGATTAAGCGGACACAAGTGTCCACTTGGCGACTTCCATGACCCGTCCCCTGCGAAAAGACGCCGCCGAGAGGCGAGACGCGCTGCTGAAAGCGGCGGAGGAAGCGTTCGCCCGCGACGGGCTGGACACGCCCCTGCACGTCATCGCCGAGCGGGCGGGCGTGGGACGGGCGACGCTGTATCGCAACTTCGCCGACCGCTCGGAGCTGGCGGCGGCAGTCTTCGTAGAACAGATCGACGACCTGGGCCGCCGCACGCACGCGCGTCTGGACGATCCCGAGGTCTTTCTGTGGTTCCTCGGCCAGTTGGTCGAATTGATGATCCGCAGCGCGGGCCTGTCCAGCGCCATCCGCGACCTGAAGGACGAGGCCTTAGCTCCGATCCGCAGCGGGCTGAAGCGCGCGGGCGCCGAGGCCCTGATCCTGTCGCAGGCGGCGGGGCGGGTGCGCCCCGACCTGACGGTCGAGGACATCCGCGTCATCGCCCTGATGCTGGGGGCGCCGTCGCGCACGGTGCGGGCCGAGGATCGCGACGTCTTGAGCCGCCGCACCCTGGAGCTGGTGCTGGACGCGGTGCGGCCGCAGGGCGGAGCCCGCGCGTGAGCCGCCGCGACTGGAACCTGCCGTGGGAAGACTATCTGGCGACGCTGAAGCCGCACGAGCGGCCCGCCCTGCCCGGCTCGCCCGCCACGCCCGACCATTCGACGCCCATGCGCTGGGCCTACGCCGCCGTCGGCATTCTGGTCGCCCTGACCGGCAGTTTGGGCAATGCGGCGGTGACGGCCAACATCCCCCAGCTGGCGGGCTCGCTGGGCGTGACCGTCGCCGAGGCGACCTGGCTGCCGGTCGTCTTCGTCATGACCAACGCCTGCATGAACCTGCTGCTGGTCAAGTTCCGCATGCAGTACGGACTGCGGCTGTTCACCGAGATCGTGCTGATCGTCTTTCTGGCGGTGGCCGCCGCCCACCTCTTCCTCGAGGACTACGGTTCGACCCTGGTGGTGCGCGGCATCGCCGGCATGGCGGCGGCGGGGATGTCAACGCTGGGCGTCCTCTACATCATCCAGGCCTTCCCGGCGCAGCATCGGCTGAAGGGGATCATCATCGCCGTCGGCCTGGCCAGCCTGGCCATTCCCCTGGCGCGGCTGGGGGTCGGCCCTCTGCTGGACCACGACCAGTGGCGCGCCGTCTACATGTTCGACCTGGGGCTGGTGCTGGTCGCCCTGCCGGCGGTCTTCGCCCTGAAGATGCCGCCGGCGCAGCGTGTCAAATCGTTCGAAAAGATGGACTTCGTCACCTTCGCCCTGTTCGCGCCGGGTGTGGCCCTGCTGACCGCCGTGCTGGGACTGGGGCGGATCGTCTGGTGGACGGAAGCCGCGTGGATCGGCTGGTCCCTGATCGGCGCGCTGATCCTGCTGACCGCCGCCATAGTCATCGAATACAACCGGACCAATCCGCTGATCGACCTGAAATGGCTGGCCGGGCGCGACATCGCGCGCCTGACCCTGGCCATCCTGCTGGTGCGGATCGTCCTGTCGGAACAGACGACGGGCGCGGTCGGCTTCCTGCAGCAGATGGGGCTGGGCAACGACCAGATGCACGGCCTGTTCTGGGTCATGCTGTTCGCCACGGCGGCGGGGACGCTGACCAGCGCCTTCACCCTGAACCCGACCAAGCTGTGGAAGCCCATCTCCATCGCCCTGGCCCTGATTGCGGTCGGCGCCTTTATGGACAGCCATGCGACCGTGTTGACCCGACCGGTGAACCTCTACTTCAGCCAGGCCCTGCTGGCCTTCGCCGCCGCCTTCTTCCTCGGCCCGACCATGATCATCGGCTTCGGCAAGGTGCTGCAGGGCGGCGGCAAGAACCTGGTCAGCTTCATCGTCGTCTTCTCGATCGGCCAGAACATCGGCGGGCTGATGGGCTCGGCCCTGATCGGCACGATCCAGACGGTCCGCGAGAAATACCATTCCAACCAGTTGAGCGAGCACATCAACCTGGGCGATCCGGAGGCGGTGGTGCGGTTGCAGCAACTGTCGGGCGCCTACGCCCACACGATCGGCGACGCCGCCCTGAGACAGGCGCAAGGGCTGAGGCTGCTGCAGCAGCAGATCAGCCAGCAGGCCCAGGTCCTGGCCTACAACGACGTCTTCCTGCTGATCTCGGGCGCCGCCGCCATCGGCGCCGTCTGGGTCGCCGTCAACCATTACCGCCCCCGCATCGAGGCGCGCCGCGCCGCCAACCGCGAGGCGGCCGAAGCCGCCGCCGCTGTCGAATGACCCGGACCCGACCATGACCGACCCTGCCCCAGCACCGTCTCCCGCCCCGGCCGCGCCGCCGCCCGCCCCTGCGCCCGCGCCTGCGCCCCAGCCGACCAAGAGCCGCCGCGTCATGTGGAGCGTGGCGCTGGTTCTGATCGCCCTGGTCGGGGTCGGCCTGATCCTGCACGCCTGGCGACTGCCGCCATTCAATGGCGGGCCGCAGTCGACCGACAACGCCTATGTGCGCGGCCCGGTGACGATCATCAGCCCGCAGGTCAGCGGCTATGTCGTCTCGGTCGAGGTGCAGGACTTCCAGAGGGTGCAGCAGGGCCAGCTGCTGGCGACCATCGACGACCGCATCTATCGCCAGCGGCTGGAGCAGGCCCAGGCCTCGCTGCACGCGGCCGAGGCGGCGCTGGCCAACGCGGCCCAGAGCAAGGCCTCGGCCCTGGGGTCGGTCGCCCAGACCCGCGCCTCCATCGCCGGCGCCCAATCCGCCGTGACCAAGGCCCGCGCCGACGCCCAGCGCGTGCGCACCCTGTTCGCTGGCGGATGGGTCGCTCAGGCCCAGGTCGATGTCGCCCAGAACGCCCTGCGCGCCGCCGAGGCCCAGCTGGGCCAGGCCCGCGCCGCCGAAGGCGTGGCCCAGACGGGCGTGACCTCAGCTGTGGTCGGGCGCGGTTCGCTGGAAGCCGCGGTCGAGAACGCCCGCGCCCAGGTGCGCCTGGCCCAGATCGATCTGGACAACACCCGCATCACGGCCCCCCGCGCCGGACGCCTTGGCGAGGTCGCCGTGCGGCAGGGCCAGCAGGTCGCGGTCGGCACGCAACTGACGGCCCTGGTGCCCGACGTCGTCTGGATCACGGCCAATATGAAGGAGACGCAGATGCGCGACATCCGCGTCGGCCAGCCGGTCGAGATCGCGGTCGACGCCCTCGGCGGCCAGACGCTGAAGGGCAAGGTCGAGCGGATTTCGCCCGCCACGGGCTCCGAGTTCAGCGTCATCCGCCCCGACAACGCCACGGGCAACTTCACCAAGGTGGCCCAGCGCGTCCCCGTCCGCATCGCCATTGATCCCGGTCAGGAGGCCGCCGCGCGGCTGGCGCCCGGCATGTCGGTCGTGGCGCGGATCGACGTCGGCCGCCGCCACTGACCTTATGCTGCAATGCAAAATTCATGAGGATCCGGGGTTGCGTCAGCCTGTCGCAGCCCGCATCTGGTCCCGATGACCAGCGCCCCGACCACCACAGCCGCGACGCCCAAGGGGCCGGGGTTCGCCGAATTCGTCTGCCTGATCGCCATCATGATGGCGCTGAACGCCCTGGCCATCGACGCCATGCTGCCGGCCCTGCCGCACATCGGCGAGGATCTGGGCGTCGCCAACGAGAACACCCGCCAGTGGGTCATCACCGCCTATCTGCTGGGCTTCGGCGGGGCGCAGCTGTTCTACGGCCCGCTGGCCGACCGCTTCGGCCGCAAGCCGATCCTGACGCTGGGCGTGAGCCTCTATGTGGCGTTCAGCATCCTGGCCGCCTTCGCCCAGTCGTTCGAATGGCTGATCCTGTCGCGCATCGGCATGGGGCTGGGCTCGGCGGCGACGCGGGTCCTGGCCGTCTCCATCGTGCGCGACCGCTACGCCGGACGCACCATGGCGCGGGTCATGTCGCTGAGCTTCCTGGTCTTCCTGGGCGTGCCCATCCTGGCCCCGACGCTGGGCCAGCTGATCATGCTGGTGGCGCCCTGGCGCTGGATCTTCGGCTTCCTGGCTCTGTTCGGCGGCGGCTTCCTGATCTGGGCGACGCTGCGCCTGCCCGAAACGCTCCACGCCGACGACCGGATGCCGATCAATGTGAAGCGGATCGCGCAGGCCTTCGGTCAGGCGCTGAGCAGCCGCGTCGGCATGGGCTACACCCTGGCCATGACGGCGATCAGCGGCGCCCTATTCGCCTTCATCAACTCGTCGCAGCAGATCTTCTTCGACGTGTTCAAGGCGCCGGGCCTGTTCACCACCGTCTTCGCCCTGGTGGCCGGCGGCATCGCCCTGGCCTCGATCCTGAACGCGCGGCTGGTCGAGAAACTGGGCTCGCGCATGATCGCCCATACCGCCCTGTTCGGCTTCATCGGCTTTGCGACCCTGCACGCCGTGGTCGCCTATACCGGCCATGACAGCCTGTGGGTCTTCGCGGCCCTGCAGGCCTGCAAGATGTTCTGCTTCGGCCTGATCGCCGGTAATTTCGGGGCCATGGCCATGGACCCCATGGGGCATATCGCCGGCACGGCGTCGTCGGCCCAGGGCTTCATCTCGACCATCGGCGGGGCCCTGCTGGGCTTCTGGATCGGCCAGCAGTTCGACGGCTCGACCGTGCCGCTGACGGTCGGCTTCGCCGGCCTGGGCGTCGTCGCCCTGCTGCTGGTTCTGGCGGCCGAGAAGGGGCGGCTGTTCAGGGCCCACCACCTGCCCCCGGTCGCCAGCACGGCCAAGGCTTGATCTTTTCGGCCCAAGGGCGCCATTTCGCACGCATCTGAATACGGAGCGTTCGATGACCCTGAAGCTGGCCGGCCTGGTATCCGCCCTCGCCCTCACCGCCGCGCTTGGAGCGTGCGCCACCGCGCCCGGAGGCTCTGAGATGACGTTGCCCGCCGCGACCGCCCCCGTCGCCCCCGTCGCCCCCGCGTTCGCCTACGCTGACGACATCCACTCCAACGCCCGCCCCGCCGAGGCGCGGGTCAAGCATGTCGCGCTGGACCTGAGCGCCGACTTCGCCGCCAAGACCCTGTCCGGCACGGCGACGCTGGACGTCACTGGCCGGGTCGGCGCGACCGAGGTGGTGCTGGACACCAAGACCCTGGACATCCGCGCCGTGCGCGACGCGCGCGGAAACCCGCTGCGCTTTGAGCTGGGCGCCATGGACGCCATCAAGGGCCAGGCCCTGACCGTCCACCTGCCCGCCTTCACCGGCGACGAGACGCAAAAGATCGTCGTCGACTATGCCACCCGTCCCGACGCGGCGGCGCTGCAATGGCTCAGCCCGCAGCAGACGGCAGGCGGCCAGAAGCCCTATCTGTTCAGCCAGGGACAGGCGATCCTGACCCGCACCTGGGTCCCGACCCAGGACAGCCCCGGCATCCGCCAGACCTATTCCGCCCGCATCACCGCCCCCGCCGACCTGACCGTGGTCATGTCCGCCGAGCACCTGACGCCGCAAGGCGAGGCGGCCGGCGCCGGCAAGAAGGCCTGGCGCTTCGACATGGATCGGCCGATCCCACCCTATCTGATGGCCGTGGCCATCGGCGACATCGCCTTCGCCCCGTTCGACGAACGCACCGGGGTCTGGACCGAGCCCAGCCGCCTGCAGGCCGCACACTGGGAGCTGGAGCCGACGGCCCAGATGGTGGACGCCGCCGAGACCCTCTACGGCCCCTATCGCTGGGGCCGCTACGACCTGCTGGTCCTGCCGCCCAGCTTCCCCTTCGGCGGCATGGAGAACCCGCGTCTGACCTTCGCCACCCCGACCATCATCGCCGGGGACCGCTCGCTGGTGTCGCTGGTCGCGCATGAACTGGCACATAGCTGGTCGGGCAATCTGGTGACCAACGCCACCTGGTCGGACATCTGGCTGAACGAAGGCACGACCACCTATTTCGAGAACCGGATCATGGAAGCCCTGTACGGCCGCGAGCGCGCCCTGCAGGAACAGGCCCTGGGCTGGGCCGATCTGATGGCCGAGATCGCGGTGACGGCGCCCGCCGACACCCGACTGCACATCGACCTGACCGGACGCGACCCGGACGACGGCCTGTCGGGCATTCCCTATGACAAGGGCGCCGCCTTCCTGCGCACCATCGAACGCATCGTCGGCCGCGAGAAGTTCGACGCCTGGCTGCGCGGCTATTTCGACCGCCACGCCTTCCAGCCGATGACCGACGTGGGCTTCCTGGCCGACATCCGCGCGAATCTGGTCAAGGGCGACGCCGCGCTGGAGGCCCAGCTTCAGCTCGACAACTGGATCTATCAGCCGGGCATGCCGTCCAACGCCCAGGCCCCGGTGTCGCACGCCTTCGAGGCCGTGGATGTCGCCGCCAAGGCCTTCTTCGCCGACAAGGGCCCAGCCTCGGCCATCGACTGGAAGAGCTGGAACACCCAGCAGCGCCAGCGCTTCCTGGCCTGGCGTCCCGCGGGCCTCGCGGCCGGCGCCGACTGGCTGACCACCGCCCAACTGGCCGATCTGGAAAAGACCCTGAACCTGGCCAACGAAGGCAACGCCGAGCTGACCTTCGCCTGGCTGCAGATCGCCCTGGCCCACCGCTATGAACCCGCCGTGGCCACCGCCGACCGCTTCCTGACCAGCCAGGGTCGTCGGAAATTCGTCCTGCCGCTGTTCCAGACCCTGTGGAACGAAGGCGACTGGGGCCGGCCGATCGCCACGCGCATCTACGCCAAGGCCCGGCCGCTGTATCACCCGGTGACCAGCCGCTCGGTCGATCAACTGGTGGGGCCGTCGTAAGGCTCAGAGGTTCACCACCTCGACGCCGTCTTCGCGGGCCAGCCGGTCGGCGAGGACGGCGCGGTGGCAGCCGCAGGCGTCGGCCTCGAAACACAGGAGGGCGACGCGCTTCTCGCCCGCCACGTGACGCAACTGCTGGAAGGCCGCCTCGGCTTCCGGCTCCTGCATATGGGCGTTGAAGATGGCGCGCATGGTCGCGACGTCGCCCTTTCGCGCCGCGTCGCGCCCGGCCTTGGGCGTGCCCAGCGCGCGCAGGTGCAGGTAGTCCACCCCCTCCGCCTTCAGGCTTTCGCCCAGCAGCGTCTTGGAAAAGCCCGCGATGCGCGACGAGGCCACCGCACGCACGTCGGCCACGATCTCGACCCCGGCGCTCTTCAGCCGGTCGATGACCTGAGCCTGGGTCGAACCTTCATAGCCGATGGTGAACAGCTTCATCCGGCCAGCATCGGACGAAAGCCGCTCGACGCCAAGCCTTGCGCCCCACCCGTCGAGCCGGCCGATGCCAGCCATGTCCCGCCTTCGACCCAGAAGGCCGACACCGGCATACAGACCCGAGACCAGACGTCGATGACGTCAGCTAAGGGTGGGAAGCGGAACTTGCCAGTAGGGCCGGTTTGAGCGACGTTCGGTCTATGATCGCGACAATCGCCCCATTGACGACCCTCGGGTTAGCTGGCGACGAGGGGGCGTCCACAGATGGGAAGCGGACGTGTCGCTCAGTCTCTCCGACTTCTCAAGAACGCCGCCAACGCGTTCAGGTCGCCGTCGAACAGGCGCGTGACGATCTGGGCCACCTCACCTTCGACATAGGCGTCGCGCCCGATCTGGGCATGATACCGGTGGCGTCCGTCGTCCTTGGCTGACTTGATAGCCCCCTTCTGCATCAGCCGGTGCAGAAGGGTCTTGATCGTCGCGTCCGCCCAGGGGTGATCGCCCCTCACCTCTTCAATCAGAGAGGCGAAAGACAGCGGGCCGCACCTCCAGAGCGCCGCCAGAATAGCGCTCTCGGCTTCCGTGATGGCGATGGGGGCCGGTTTCAGGATGACAGCACCGTTCGGTCGATCCGCGCCTCGATGATCCAGTGACAGGTCACGGCAATCACGCCGACGAACAGGCCGATGAAGAAGAGCATGGAGGCCTCGGCGAAGCCCGGCACCAGGACCTCGAACGGCACGGGCTCGCCAGCGTTGGCGATGCCGATGAATATCATCAGCAGGTTGAAGATGGCGCCGAGCAACCCGATCAGCGGCCCTCCCATTCGCAGGGCGGAGACGAAGCTGGAACCGCCGGAAAGCCGGCGTCCGGAGGACAGTTTCATGACGGTGACGACGATCGCCGCGATGGCCGCGACCACCATGATCAGCATCAAGAACTTGATGAACGGGGCGGCTTCGCCGAACACCGTCGCGACGCCCACGCGAGACTGCGCCAGGGCGGCGGTCGGCGCCGTTAGAGAGAGCGTCAGCAGCCCGAGGACGGCGGCTCGTGCGTGGGTGAGAGGCATGGTTCAAGAATCCTTGGTTGATCGTTCTTAGAGGACCCGCCCGACGGCGGACCAGGTCAGCGCGCCCGGGTCGCGTCGATACGGTCGCCGTTGACGAACATGGCCACCGACTGGCCGTCGCTCGCGAACTCGGCCTGGACATCGAGCCCCGGGGCGAAGAAGCGGGTCGGCGAACTAGCTTTAAGGGGGAGCCGGCCGCCCCCGGGAACGGTCGCGGTCAGACCGCCGTCCTGTGCGTCGAAATCGACCGGGACGGCGCCGCCGACGAGATAGCGTCCCGAATGGGCAGAAAGCTGCGACGGCGACAGGTCCACGGCGACCGGGAAGGTGAGCGGCGACTGGCGAGGAAGCAGGAAGGGCAGGGCCTCGCCCATGACCGCCGGGTAGTAGGTGATGTGATAGGCGCCCGGAAAGACTTCGGTCCGGACCTGGCCGCCGTGGTTTCCAAGGGCCTCGGACAGAACCCGCCCGCCCTCGACCATGTAGTCGTCCTCGCGTTCGCCTTAGGCGACGAATACCAGGCGATCCAGGCCGGCGGCGGCGTTCCGCAGTCGATCGGTGACCGAGGGATCGGCCCATACCGATGGGCTGGCGATCAGGTAGCCGCTGAAGGCGGTCGGTTGATCCGCCAGGACATTGGCAGTGAAAATGCCGCCCAGCGAATGGCCGAACAGCACCGAGCGCTGGGGATCAACTGGATAGCGCGCCTCGATGAAGGGGCGCAGCTCTTCGGTCAGGAATCTGGCGAACAGGGGCGACCGTCCGCCCTGCGCCATGCTTCCGTCCTGTCGACGGACCGGGCGCGGCAGCAGGTCCTGTTCACGACTGTTTCGCTGACCCTGAGGATAGCCGATCGTGACGATATAGGCGGGCAGCATCGCGCCGCCTCCGCCCAACAGCGATCCGGCGGGCCCTGCCACGCCCCATCCGCCGTCGAGCGCATAGACGACGGCCGCCTTCTGGCCGGGGAACACAGGCCCCCGGAATGGCGCCGTGACCTCGATCCGGTAGTCCCGGTCCATCAGGTCCGAGTGGAGCACCAGTTGCACCGCATGGGCCTGAACCGCCGGTGTCTCGCTGACGAGGGTGACCTCCTGAGCCAGAGCGCTCGGCCCTCCACAGCCCAGGGTCGTGACGGCGCACAAGGCCGCCAGAGAAACAGAAGCGCGCATATCTCCTCCAGTTCACAACTGTAGACTTGAACGATTACGTATGTAAACATTGGTGTCAATCGCTGTTCGCGATCGCGTCCCTGGAAGAGGAAAGATGCAGCCATCAAAAAGAAGGCGCGGCGCTTCGGCCTCGTCGAGCGCCATCGGCGAAACGGCGGTGATTATCGGCTTGGCCATGCTGGCCGTCGTTCAGGGAGCCGCCGCAGCTTGGGGCGTCATCGCAGGCACGATCGAGATGTTTCGCCTCTTACTGAGACTGTGATGCTCAAGGTCCGCAACGGGTCGAAAGCGGTAATTGACCTGCCCGCCTAATCTGGACGTTCCCGGCGGCGGACAGTCGAGCCCCTTCATCGCGCGATAGAATCGGCAGAGTCGCCCGACCTGCGCCGCGCGCGGCGACATCGGGTCAGGATAGGCCGCCAGCCGCAGGCCCTCATCCGTCTTCAGCGCCGCGATCAACTCAGGATCAGGCTCGCCCAGGCCGCCACCCTCGCGGGGCAGGCCCAGGGCGTCGGCCAGGGCGTCGATCATCGGCACCCACTCGGGTTTCAGCTTCGCGCCCGGCGCATAGGGGCGCACAGCGTCGAACAAGGCCTTTCGGTCCATGGTCGGTATCCAGTTCAGATTGTGGAGGAGAGCGCGCTCCCGTCAGCGCGAAGCAGGCGTCTCGAAAAACTGGGACGCACAGATATCGACATGCGCTCAAGTTGCGCGTAGGCCCCGCAGCTTGAGTGGACGGGGGATTTCAATGAAAATGCAGTTTGGCCGATTGGCGCGCGCGGTGACGGCACTGGCCGGTGTTGCGCTTCTGAGCATGTCGGCGGCGGGGCCTGCCGCGGCCCAAGCCGTCTATAGCGTTGCGAGTGGGACCTATTCCGCAGTCAACGACATGGGCGGTGTCTGCAGCATAGGGCCGTGCTCGGCCTATTCGATGGCGGACAAGGTGACCGGGACCTTCACCTTGGCGGCGCCCTTTGCCCCGAACCTCACGAACTTCGATTTCGGCCCGAGCCTGAAAAGCTACAGCTTTGACGACGGCGCGGTTCTCTATAGCTCGACCAATCCGCGCGCTCGCATCGGCGAGGCTAGGGTTTCCACTGACGCATCAGGGAACATCACCGCCTATCGCCTGGTGTTCGAAGTGCTGCATGGAGCGGGCTCGACCTATCCGGTCAATGACTACGCCGACCTCGAGGCCCGGTTCTCTTACTTCCTCTACGAAGGCGGTTTTGCAGTAGCTGGCCGCAACAACTACGTCTGCTTGATCCGGGGTGGTTCCAGCGCCGCTTCTGGGCCGGGCACTTGCCTCCCAACCAACGGCACCCCCGGCAACGATATCGACTCAAGCAGCCGGTTCACTAGCGGGGCGACACCTGTCACGCCTGTGCTGGTGTCCTTTACGCCCGCTCCCATCCCGACCATGACTGAATGGGCGATGATCCTGTTCGGGGTGATGCTAGCGGGCGGCGCGGCCCTGATGATCCAGCGGCGTCGGGCCGCCTAACGCGACGAAGGCCCGCCCCGGCGAACCGGAGCGGGCCTCGATAGCGGAGGCTGAGGGCTCGACGCTTGCATTCTCAGCCGGCCTCACCATCTAGGACTTGAGCCTCGGCTCATCGAGCCCGTCTGAGTCCCAATGTGGCAGGCGGGCTTTTGCTTGTCTGGAATGGCGGCGCCAGAAAATCTGCCGCCTGAAAAAACCGGATCTTGGCCAGACGGCCCGAAAGCGGACGCCCCTAACTTCAGCTAGGGGTCGAAAGCGGCATTCGCCGTTTGATCAACAAGCGGACATCCGCGCAAACGGGGTCGGGTGAAATCACTTCGGCGGCGTCTGCCGC
This sequence comes from Brevundimonas sp. 01N35, assembly GCF_056399785.1. Lineage (NCBI taxonomy): Bacteria > Pseudomonadati > Pseudomonadota > Alphaproteobacteria > Caulobacterales > Caulobacteraceae > Brevundimonas > Brevundimonas sp. 01N35. The sequence goes on along the minus strand of NZ_JBFTRZ010000006.1, from coordinate 94,055 downwards.
CCCGCCGTCACAACCTAGCGCCCCAATCCCCATGAATTTCCGGGTTTGCGTTCGGCTCGGCGTCCGATCCTAGGCGCCGTCGCCAGACGTGCGATGATGGCTTCGGGTCTTTGACATCGCCAACCGCCGCCTGACCGCCCAGGTCGTCCGGCCCGCCCCTGCCGGCGCCCCGCAAATGCGCCACGGAGCGTCCCTCCCCAGCCACTCGTCATGGCACCAATTGCACTGTTTTTTTCGCCGCACCGTGCAACGCCCCTCCGTCCCGGACTTGACGCCGGGCCTTGCGACCCGCTCCCTGCGCCGCAGTTGGAGGAGACCCCATGACCCGTTCCGCCCTGAAGGCTTTACCGCTGGCCGCCGTTCTGATGCTGGCCGCCGCCCCCACGGCCTTCGCCCAGAACCTGCTGATCCGGGGCGGGACCATCCACACCGGCGATGTGGCCCAGCCGACCGCCGAGGTCGTGGCCGTGCGCGACGGGCGCATCGCCTATGTCGGCGCCGCCTCTGGCGCACCCTCGGCCGAGGGGCTGGAGGTCATCGACCTGAAGGGCGCGACCCTCTTCCCCGGCTTCACCGACGGCCACGCCCATCTGGACGGCATCGGCTGGCGCGAGATGACGCTGAACCTGGAAGGCTCGGCCTCGGTCGTCGAGGCCATGGCGCGACTAACCGACTGGGCCAGGACCCACCCCGAGGGGGTCATCGTCGGGCGCGGCTGGATCGAGACCCACTGGCCCGAGAAACGCTTCCTGACCGCCGCCGATCTGGACGCCGCCGCGCCCAGCCGCGTGGTGCTGCTGAGCCGCGCCGACGGCCATGCGGTCGCGGCCTCCAGCGCCGCCCTGGCCGCCGCCGGGGTCGATGCGGCGACACCCGCCCCCTCGGGCGGCGACATCCTGAAGGATGCGAACGGCCAGCCTGCCGGCCTGCTGGTCGACGCCGCCCAGGCCCTAATCGAGCCGCTGATGCCCCAAGCCGACGCGGCGGCGACCCGCGCGGCCTATCGCGCTGGGTTCGGCGTCTATGCCCGCTACGGCTGGACCGGGGTCCACTTCATGAGTGCGCCGTGGAAGGACGTGCCGCTGCTGGAGGCGATGGCGCGCGACGGCGAGGCGCCGCTGCGGGTCTATAACAGCGTCACCCCCGACGGCGCCCGCGCCCTCTACGCCTCGGGCCCGCGCGAGGCCGGCGACGGGCGGGTGATCACGCGGGCGGTGAAATTCTACGCCGACGGCGCCCTGGGCTCGCGCGGCGCGGCCCTGCTCGACCCCTATGCCGACCAGCCGGGGTCGACCGGCCTGATGCAGACCTCAGGCGCCGAGATGGTCCCGCTGTACGAAGAAGCCCTGCGTTCGGGCATCCAGGTCGCCACCCACGCCATCGGCGACCGGGGCAACCACGAGGTCGCGGCCTGGTACGAACAGGCCATGCGCGAGGTCCCGCGCGCCGAATGGAAGCTGGCCGATCCGCGCTGGCGCATCGAGCACGCCCAGATCATCCGGCCCAGCGACTACCACTACTTCAACGACCTGCCGATCATCGCCTCGATGCAGCCCAGCCACGCCATCGGCGACCTGCATTTCGCCGCCGCCCGCCTGGGCGACGCCCGGCTGGACGGGGCCTATGCCTGGCATAGTCTGGCGGACCGGGGCGTCATCGTGGTCGGCGGCTCGGACGCGCCGGTCGAGCGCGGCGATCCCCTGATCGAGTTCTACGCCGCCGTGGCGCGCCGCGACCTGAACGGCTTCCAGGGCCCGGACTGGCGTCCCGGCGAGGCCGTGGATCGGGCCACAGCGCTGAAGATGTTCACCCTCTGGCCGGCCTACGCCAGCTTCCGCGAGGGTGAGTTGGGCACCATCGAGGTCGGCAAGCGCGCCGACCTGACCGCCTTCGACATCGACCTGATGACCGTGCCCGCCGCCGCCATCCCCAAGGGCCGCTCCGTCCTGACCATTGTCGACGGCCAGGTGGTATATCGGGCCGACTAAAGGCCTTCTGACCCGCCTGTGCGTTGCGGCGGGGCGGCGCATCGGTTAAGCCCCGGCGAGGAATTCTTCTCCGGTCGCCATTGCGGCCGGGGTTTGGCGTTGGAGCGCTCAGATGGCTGATTTCGCCCCCGGTCTGGTCACCGTTTTCGGCGGCTCGGGCTTTATCGGAACCCAGGTGGTGCGAGCCTTGGCCAAGCGCGGCTGGCGCGTGCGCGTCGCCGTGCGCAAGCCGGCCCTGGCCTATGAACTGCGCATGGCCGGCGATGTCGGCCAGATCCAGACCGTCCGCTGCGACATCACCGACAAGGCCGCCGTGGCCGAGGCGATCAAGGGCGCCGACGCCGTGGTCAACCTGGTCGGCATCCTGTTCGAGACCGGCGGCCGCAAGTTCGAGGCCCTGCACGTCGCGGGCGCCGTCAACGTCGCCGAGGCCGCCAAGGCCGCGGGCGTCAAGCGCCTGACCCACATGTCGGCCCTGGGCGCTGACGTGAACGGCAAGGCCGAATACGCCCGCACCAAGGGCCAGGCCGAGATCGCCGTGCGCGCCGCCTTCCCCGGCGCCGTGATCATCCGCCCGTCGATCGTCTTCGGCGCGGGCGACGCCTTCCTGAACAAGTTCGCCGCCATGGCGACCTTCTCGCCCGCCCTGCCCCTGATCGGCGGCGGCGTGACCAGGTTCCAGCCCGTCTATGTCGGCGACGTGGCCGAAGCCGTCGCCCGCGCCACCGTGGCGCCGGAAGCCGAGGGCAAGACCTTCGAGCTGGGCGGCCCCGCCGTCTGGACCTTCGAGGACATCCTGAAATTCATCCTGCGCGAGACCAAGCGCAACCGCTTCCTGGTCCCCCTGCCCTTCCCGATCGCGCGCCTGATCGGCTCGCTGGCGCAGATTCCGGCCCTGATCGGCCTGGCCCCGGCCCTGACCAAGGATCAGGTGGTGCTGCTGCAAAGCGACAACGTCGTGTCTCCGGGCGCCGAGGGTCTGGCCGAACTGGGCATCGAGCCCACAGGGCTGGAAGCCATCGCGCCGAGCTACCTGTTCCGCTACCGCGTCGGCGGCCAGTACGCCGAGAACCCGACCGCCGCCTGATCAGACGGCCTACGCAAAACCCCTCGGGACCCGGTCCCGAGGGGTTTTTGTTTGCCCAGTGAAGCGGTCCCCCTCCCCACAAGTGGGGAGGAAAGAGAGGCTAGAGCACGCCCGTCGCGGCCAGGCCGATGATGCCCGCCACGCCGACCGCGATCCGCCACCAGGCGAAGGGGCCGAAGCCGCGCTTGGACACGAAGTCCAGCAGGAAGCGCACCACCACCAAGGCCGTCAGGAAGGCGGCGACGAAGCCGACCGCGATCAGGCCGACATCGCTGAAATCCAGCACGTCGCGGTTCTTGAACAGGTCATAGGCCACCGCCGCCCCCATGGTCGGCAGGGCCAGGAAGAAGCTGAACTCGGCCGCCGACCGCTTGTCGGTCTTCAGCAGCAGTCCACCGGCGATGGTGGCGCCCGAGCGCGAGACACCGGGGATCATGGCCAGACACTGGAACAGGCCGATCAGGAAATAGACGCGGAACGGATAGCGGTCGGCGTCCAGATAGACCGGGAACTTGTCCACCCGATCCAGCCACAGCAGCAGGAAGCCGCCGACGATCAGGGCGATGCAGATCACCAGCGGCGTCTCGAACAGCACCGTCTTGATGAAGCCGTAGGCGAAGAAGCCGATCATCGCCGCCGGCAGGAAGGCCAGCAGCAGCCCGATCAGGAAGCGCCGCGCCGCCGGATCGAAGGGCCAGCGCGTCGCCAGGGTCCACAGCCGCTTGAAATAGATGCTGATGATGGCCAGCAGGGCGCCCAGCTGGATGACGATCTCGAACGTCTTGCCGGTGCTGTGGAAGCCGAGGAAATGCCCCAGCAGCAGCAGGTGGCCGGTGGAGGACACCGGGATGAATTCGGTCAGTCCCTCGACCAGACCCATAAGGATCGCCGTCAGCCAGTCCGCCATGGAAACTCCATCTCAACCGGCCGCCGGTTCGTCCGCGCCGGGCACGCCACCTCCTTAGCGCCCCGGACGAGATGCCGCCATTGGCGGGCGAGCGGTTTTGCGCGACAAGGGCGGGGATGACCGCCTTCCCCCCCGCGCTCGACGACGCCCACGCGGCGACCCGCCGGATCACCGCCCTGTCGGTGGGGACGGCCGTCGTCCTGATCGTGCTCAAGGCCTTCGCCCTGGGCGCTTCGGGATCGGTGTCGCTCCTGGCCAGCCTGGCGGACTCGTCGCTGGACCTGATCGCCTCGCTGGCGACCTTCTTCGCCGTGCGCTGGGCCGCGATCCCGGCCAATCACGCCCATCGCTACGGACGCGGCAAGGCCGAGGCCCTGGCGGCCCTGGTGCAGGCGGGGCTGGTGTTCGCCTCCTCGGTCTTCATCGGCTGGGAGGCGGTGCAGCGCATGTTCGATCCCCGCCCGGTGACGGCGGGCGGCTGGGCCGTCGGCGTGGTCGGCGTCTCCATCCTGGTGACCCTGTGGCTGGTGTGGATGCAGACCCAGGCGCTGAAGAAGACCGCGTCCCTGGCCGTAGCGGGCGACCGCGCCCACTATGCCGCCGATCTGGCGGCCAATGTCGTGGTGCTGATCGGCGTGGTTTCAGGCGCCTTCCTCCAGGCGCCGGGGCTGGACGCGGCCGCGGGTCTGGTCGTGGCGGTCTGGCTGTTCTGGGGGGCGACCTCCATCCTGCGCGGCGCCGCCGACCACCTGCTGGACCACGCCGGACCGGAAGAGGACCGCGTCGCCATCACCGCCGCCGTCCTGGCCGATCCGCGCATTTCGGGTCTGCATCAGTTGCGCACCCGCCTGGCCGGGCAGGTGCTGATGATCCAGATGCACGTCGACCTTGATCCGAAACTGACGCTGGAGGCCGCCCACGCCATCGTCGTCGACGCGGAACAGCGCGTGCTGGCCGCCTTTCCCCACGCCGACATCCTGATCCACGCCGATCCGCGCGGACGCGGCGAGGATCACGGTCTTCGCGACACGCCCGCCGAGGCTCCGGCCTCAGAGGCCTCCGGAACCGACGACGAACCGCTGGCGAACCAGGCCGGCCCCTGGTCCTGACTCGCGCGCAGAGCCCCTCGCGGTAAACGCGCCCTTAACGAGCGCGGGCGCAGGGATAGGGAAATGTCCGCGCCCGCCGTCCTCTATCATTTCGCCTTTCATCCCGGTTCACGCACGGCGCGGCTGGCGCTGGGCGAGGCGCGCATCGACTTCGGCGAGGAACTGGTCAAGCCGTGGGAGCCGGACTGCCCGGTCTTCGACCTCAACCCCTCGGGGATGCCGCCGGTCCTGACCGTGACGGAAAAGGGCAAGACCCTGACCCTGTGCGAGATTGATTCCATCCTCGGCTGGATCGAGGACCGCTCCAAGGGCGACGTCCTCATGCCCGGCGACATCTCCGAGCGGGCCGAGACGCGGCGGCTGACGGCCTGGTTCAACCGCCGCTTCATCGACGAGGTGGACGCCGTCCTGCTGCACGAACGGATGGAAAAACCCCTGCTGCGGCTGGGCCCGCCCGAGGCGCGGATGCTGCGCGAAGGCCGCGACGCCCTGCGCGCCCATATGGCGATGTTCGAGGCCCTGGCCGCCGGACGCGAATGGCTGGCCGGGCGTCGACTCAGCCAGGCCGACCTGATCGCGGCGGGCCACCTGTCGGTGCTGGACTATTTCGGCGAGATCACCTGGGCCGCCTATCCGGCGCTGAAGACCTGGTATTCCAAGCTGAAGTCGCGGCCCTGTTTCCGACCTCTGCTGACCGACCGTTTCCCCGGCGTCCAGCCAGCGACCTGGTACGCCGACCTCGACTTCTGAGGCTAACAGGGGCAAACGCCCCTCATGGCGGCCGATCCCCGTATCTTCATCAGACAGCGCGCCGCCGAACTGGGCTTCGGCGTGTGCCGCTTCGCCTCTGCCAGCGAACCGTGGAGCGCGGGCGAGAAGCTGGCGCACTTCGTCGAGGCGGGCCGTCACGGCGACATGGACTGGATGGAGACGACGCTGGAGCGCCGCGCCCATCCCACCGCCATGTGGGAGGGGGCGAGGACCGCCATTGTGCTCGGCATGAACTACGGCCCCGCGGCCGATCCTCTGCCCGAACTTGAGAACAAGTCGGCGGGCTATATCTCGGTCTATGCGCGCGGCGACGATTATCACGAGGTCATCAAGGGCCGGCTGAAGATCCTGGCCGGTCAGATCGGGGCGCGGCTGGGCCAGGAGGTCAAGGTCTTCGTCGACACCGCCCCCCTGATGGAGAAGCCGCTGGCCCAGCGCGCCGGTCTGGGCTGGCAGGGCAAGCACACCAATCTGCTGAGCCGGACCCACGGCAACTGGTTGTTCCTCGGCGTCATCCTGACCGCCGCCGAGATCGAACCGGACGAGGCCGAGACCGAGCACTGCGGCCGCTGCACCGCCTGTCTGGACGCCTGCCCCACGAACGCCTTTCCCGCGCCCTTCCAGATCGACGCCCGGCGCTGCCTGTCCTACCTGACCATCGAGTTTGCTGATCCCTGGCCGGTCGAGTTCCGCATCGCTGCGGGGCCGCGCATCTACGGCTGCGACGACTGCCTGGGCGCCTGTCCGTGGAACAAGTTCGCGCAAGGGGCGTCGGAGGCGCGGCTGCACGCCCGCGACGCCCTGAAGGGGCCAAGGCTGGCCGACCTGCTGGCGCTGGACGATCCCGCCTTCCGCACCCTGTTCACCAAGAGCCCGGTCAAGCGCATCGGGCGCGACCGGTTCATCCGCAACGTACTGTACGCGGCGGGCAACGCGGACGACGCTGAGTTGATCGCGCCGGTCGAGGCCCTGCTGGACGACCCGACGCCCGTGGTGCGCGGCGCGGCGATCTGGGCGCTGTCGCGGCTGGACGCCGAGCGGTGGGCGGCGCTGCGCGAGGCGCGGCTGGCGGGGGAGACCGATGAGAGCGTGAGAGCCGAATGGAATCCTTCTCCCCTTGCGGGAGAAGGTGGCCCGCGCAGCGGGTCGGATGAGGGGTCTCGCCGCCCTCAAACCTAGCAAAAAGGGGTTTCCCACGTGGAGAAACCCCTCATCCGTCAGGCTTCGCCTGCCACCTTCTCCCGCAAGGGGAGAAGGAAAAACGTCAGACGTCAGCCGAGCCCACGCCGCGACCGCCGCCGGGGACCGGGGCCACGTCGAGCAGCTTCAGCCGGAACACCAGCACGGCGTTGCCGGGGATGAGCGGCGGACCGCCCGCTTCGCCATAGCCCAGCGCGGGCGGGACGTAGAGCAGCCATTCGTCGCCGGGCTTCATCAGTTGCAGCGCCTCGGTCCAACCCGGCACGACCTGCTCGGGCGAGAAGACGGCGGGCGAGCCGCGTTTGAACGAGCTGTCGAAGACGGTGCCGTCGGTCAGGCTGCCTTCGTAGTCGACGCGCGCCAGATCGTTGCGATCGGGGCGGACCCCGCCCGCCGGGCCGCTGGCGACCACCTTGTACTGCAGGCCCGACGGCAGGGTCTGCACCCCCTCCGCCGAGGCGTTGCTCTTCATGAAGGCGGCGGCGGCCTCGGCGTTCTTGGCGAGATCGGCGCCGGATGCGGCGGGCTGGCGGTTGCAGGCGGTCGTGGCCAGCAAGGCGGCGACCGCCGCCGCAGCGAGTGCGGGCCTAGCCCATGCGAAGTTCATAGCCACGTTCTTTCAATGCTTCGCCGATTTCCTCGGCATGTCTGGCGTCGCGGGTCTCGACCATGATGTCGAACTCCGCGCCCTTGGCCGGCACGTCCAGCGCCAGCCGGTTGTGCACGACGTCGATGATGTTGCCGCCCAGTCCGCCGATCACGGCAGCCATGGCCGACAGCATGCCCGGGCGGTCGTCGCCCAGGATGCGATAGACGATCAGGCGCTTCTCGCGAACCATTTCGCGGTTCAGCACCACGGCCAGCATCCGCGCGTCGATGTTGCCGCCGGTCAGCTCGATGCCGACCCTCATGCCCCTGAAGCGCTCGGGATTGGCCAGAATGGCGGCCAGACCGCCGGCGCCGGCGCCCTCGGCCACGGTCTTCTCCAGCGTCGCCAGCAGGGCGACGCCTTTCTCGAAATCAGCCTCTTCGCAGACGAAGACCTCGTCGATCAGGGCGTCGGCCAGGGCGAAGGGAATCTCCCCCACGGCCTTGATGGCTATGCCCTCGGCGATCGTTTGCCCGCTGCACTTGGCCGGCTCGCCGCGACGGCGCGCGGTGAAGGAGGGATAGCGGGCGGCCTCGACGCCGAAGATCTTGATGTCGGGCTTCATCGCCTTGGCGGCGATGGCGCTGCCGGCGATCAGGCCGCCGCCGCCGATGGGGATGATCAGGGCGTCCAGATCGGGCGCGTCCTCCACGAACTCCAGCCCGCAGACGCCCTGCCCCGCCACGATGCCTTCATCGTCGAAGGCCGAGACGAAGACATAGCCATGCTCGACCTGAAGCCGCTTGGCCTCCTCGGTCGAGGCCGAGAAATCGAGGCCGTGGATGACGACCGTGGCGCCGTGGGCGCGGGTGCCGTCCACCTTCACGAAGGGGGTGCCCTCGGGCATGACGATGGTCACGGGCACGCCGAGCCGGCCGCCGTGATACGCCAGGGCCTGGGCGTGGTTGCCGGCCGAGGCGGCGACGACGCCGCGCTTCCTCTCGTCCGGCGTCAGTTGCAGCAGCCGGTTCAGGGCGCCGCGCTCCTTGAAGCTGCCGGTGAAATGCAGGTTGTCGAACTTGATCCAGATCTCGGCGCCCGTCAGTTGCGACAGGCGGCGGGAATAGCGGACCGGCGTGCGGTCGACCTGACCGGCGATGCGCCGCTGCGCCGCACGGATGTCGTCGATGGTGACGGTCATGAAGTCCCTGAACTCGTTTCTGGCCGGTCTCTGCGCCCGGTCTCCGCCGCTCTTGTGGCGCACCCGGCGCGGGCGGGCAACCTTGACTCGCGGGGCCATGGGGGGCCATGCCGGTGACGCTTGAAACGAGATTTCGGGAGCCCCTCCATGTCGATCCGTCGCCCCTCGTCCTCCATCGCCCTTGTCGCCGTCCTGGCGGGCGGACTGGCCCTGAGCGCCTGCGCCACCACGCCCATGGGCGGCGCGACCGGCTCCGCCTTCAGCGCCGACGATTTCGCCTGGTCGACCCGCGCGGGTCAGGCCTCGATCGAGGGCCGCGTCGCCTATGCCCAGAACGGCCGCGCCTTCCGCTGCGTCGGCAACGTCGGCCTGATCCCCGACACGAGCTACACCCGCGCCCGCATGCAGCGCCTCTACGGCTCGACCGAACGCGCCGCCGCGCCCGCCGCCGTAGTGCGCGCCCGCTCGGCCGGGGAACAGGGCGCCGACTACCGCTCCTATGAACGGGCCGAGGCCTGCGCCAACGACGCCTTCCGCTTCTCGGGCCTGCCGGACGGCAGCTGGTTTCTGATCTCGCCGGTCAAGGCGGACGACGACATCGTGGTGCTGATGCGCCGCGTCCAGACGCGCGGCGGGCGGATGGTCAACGTCACCCTCGGAAGTTGAACGACGCCGAGGACCAACGTTCGCCATCCTTTGGCCTTATGGGACGTCTCTCTGGATTGATCCATTCCTGGACAGTCGGGGAGCGCGTATTTGTCCCAACACAATATCATTGGCTCCGAAGCCTTTAGCCAACGCCCGTTCGTGATCATTCGCGGCGTGAAGACCGGCGGCTTCCGTCGACGCCGCTCGGGCTCCGCCGTGGCCTACGCCGTCGTCGCTCTCCTGGCCCTGTCGGCAGGCGCGGCCGTGGCCGCCTTCGCCCTGGGCCCGCTTCTGGTCCAGAGCGATCCCGCCAATGCCGCCGCCCTGGCCGCGGCCACGCCGGCCCCCGCCGTTCCCGGCGCGTCGACGCCCGCCGCCTAGCCCCTAGGGGCCGACGAAGCTCAGGGCCTCGGCGAACAGTTCGCCGCGGCTGCGTACGCCCAGCTTCTGATAGGCGTGCTTCAGATGGGTGCGCAGGGTCTCGATCGAGATGTCCAGGGCCTGGGCGATCCGACCCGTCTCCACCCCGGCCAGAAGCATTTCGATGATCCGGCCCTCTGACGGCGTCAGAAGGTGGTTCTCGATCAGGGCCTGAAAGCGGATTTCGCTGCGGGCCCGTTGCAGAGTCAGGCCGATCAGGGCGTTCGGCGGCCCGCAGACCTCGCGCGCCCAGGCCACCCAATGGCGACCGGCGTCGCCCGGCACGACGGCGCAACTCGCCTCCTCGGGCCGCGCCGTGGCGACCAGGCTGCCGATGATGGCCGAGCGCGGCGCCAACCGCCCGTCGCAGACCTCGAACGCCTCGCCGTCGTCGCGCAGCGCCCGCGCGGCCTCGTTCAGCCACAGGACGTCCAGATCGCGCGTTACGATCAACCGCGCACGACGTTCGCCGTCGACCCAGTTGGCCAAGGCCCGGTGGCAGAGCGCGCCCGGATCATCCGCGTCGTCGGCGGTCGGCGCCGACCGGCGTCGCTCCCCCGACGCCCGGCGATCGACCGAAAGCCAATACGGCTCCTGGGCCAGTCCGCGGGGACGGTTGGCCTCGACAGACCCCTCTCTCACACCAAGCCTCCAAGCTCTGGCCGCCCCCGCCCGGCCGGTTTAGTGCACACCGAATTACTCTACGTCCCACTCCAACCCGCGCAGGGTACCTCAAAATATTCGTCGCCACACCCCACAGATTGGTGATACGCCAAGACATATAAAAATTATATCATTACAGATCATCGCAATGATGATCTCAATTTATACGCGCACTCTCAAATACAAGCATCTGCCTTACTAAGGCAATACGGCTTGCAGAAATGAAATGCGGATTACTAACGAAAAGTTAACAGTGTAAACTGCTGAAAATAGGAGATTTTCAAAGTCCATCTCGCCAAGACCCCTCCTGCTGCGGATCATCTGAACTCTGCGGCCGCGACAGACGACGAGATTTTACTGGGATTGCGCCGTTAGACGCCGTCAGAGGCGTCGAAACGGCGTTTTGCGCCGCCTGATCAGCTTCCCGTCCGCGCATCCGGCGCTGCAGCCCGGCGCGCGGACGGATCAAGACCCTGACACGCCGATCGCCACCACCGCATGCGCGGGATCGACGCGTCAACGGGCGGGCCGGACGAAGGCGCACTCGCGCTTTCGTTCAAACATGGGCGCTTCGGCAGGACGGCCTCGACAGCGGAACAGCACGCCCCCCAGCGTTCCGCCACGACCGGAGTCTTCGCCGAAGCGCCAGGCCTGCCGCCCGCCCCTAGGCCCGGCCCCCAAACGACAAATCGCCGCCCTGGGGGACCAGGACGGCGACTGCATGACGATCAGGCGTCGTGGCGGCTCTGTGATCAGGCCTCGACGGGGCGCCCGACCTCCTCCTGAGGAATATCGTCCAGTTCCCCTTCCCATTTGGCGACCACGGCGGCGGCGACCGAGTTGCCCACGACGTTGGTGGCCGAGCGGCCCATGTCGAGCAGGTGGTCGACGCCCAGGACGATGGCGATCCAGGCTTCCGGCAGACCGAAGTAGGTCAGGGTCGCCATGATGACCACCAGCGAGGCCCGCGGAATGCCGGCGATGCCCTTGGACGTCACCATCAGCAGCAGCAGCATGAAGACCTGCTGCGAAACGCTCAGATGAACGCCATGCGCCTGCATGATGAACATGGTGGCGAAAGTGCAGTAGAGCATCGAGCCGTCGAGGTTGAACGAATAGCCCAACGGCAGGACGAAGCTGACGATGCGGCGACGCACGCCGACCTTGGGCAGGGCCTCCAGGATGCGCGGATAGGCGGCTTCCGAACTGGCGGTCGAGAAGGCCAGCAGGGCCGGGGTGCGGATCACGTTGAACAGCGGCACAACCCGACGCCCCAGCACCAGGGCGCCGGCCAGGAAGAGCAGCCCCCACAGGATCCCCATCGAGCCGTAGAAGCCCAGCACGAACTTGGCGTAGACGCCCAGCATCTCCAGCCCCTGGGTGGCGATGGTCGATGCCAGGGCGGCGAAGATGGCGAAGGGCGCCAGCTTCATCACGAACTCGGTCACCTTGAGCATGATCGAAGCGGCCTGCTCGACCAGGTTCAGAACCGCCGGAGCCTTGTCGTCCAGCGCGGCCACGGCGGTGCCGACGAACAGCGAGAAGAGGACGATCTGAAGGATCTCGTTCTTGGCCATGGCGTCAAAGATCGACGTCGGCACCAGGTGGGTGACGAAGCCATGCAGCGAGAAGGCGTCGGTCGAGGCGGCCGGCGCGGCGGCGAGCACGGCTTCCGGCAGGTGCATGCCGGCGCCCGGCTGCAGGATCTGCACCATGGTCAGCCCCAGCAGCAGGGAGACGATCGAGGCGCCGATGAACCATGTCATGGTCTTGACGCCGATACGGCCGACCGAAGCCGCGTCTTCCATGTGGGCGATGCCGGCCACCAGGGTGGTGAAGACCAGCGGCGCGATGATCATCTTGATCAGCCGCAGGAAGACATCGGTGATGAGGCTGAGATTCTTGGCCGCAGCCTCGGCCTGGTCAGCGCCGAGGTACTGGTTGAGACCCCATCCGGTGAGGACGCCCAGAATCATGGCGCCGATGATGAGGTAGGCGAATAGTCGCTTCATTTTTTACGTTCCAACTCCACTCGGCTCACCCCGTCGGAATCCTCCCCCGACCGCACGAGCCCCTTCCGTTCATACAAAAGCGGGGCGGCAGACGTTCAAACTGTCCGCGGCCCCGCCTCGTCGCTGTCGTTGCTAAAGCCAATCGGCCCGCGCGCCTAGATCAGAATGTCTGGGGATCGTCACATACCGTCGGCGACCGCGATGGGGGTGGACGCCGCCGTCGCCGTCGAAGCGCCCCATTTGGCCCGCGCCTCCGCCTTACGCTTGATGCTCTCAGTCCGCTCTCGGCAGCTAGCCTCCACAAGGCGGTTCATCGGGAGCCACAATAAAAAGACGGCGCTGCCAGCGGGCATCGGACCACGCAAGCGGTACCGTAATTGCCCGCCAGCGATTTACATGGGAGTTTCCGAGTTCCCCAGGCAGAACCCCAAGAAAGCGCTCATGATCAAACCTATCGGCGCCGCGCGCCTAATACCCCGCCTCATACTCATGCTGACGGCCGCCGCGATGACGGTTCCTGCAGTCGCTGCGGCGGGAACGGAGAAGAATTTCGGCGTACTGGCCGGCACGACGGTCACGAATACCGGAGCGACTGTGGTCAAGGGCGACTTGGGAGTTCTCCGGGCTCTGCGATCATCGGCTTTCCGCCCGGCACGGTCATCGGCGCCTTCCATGGGGCCGATGCAACGACCGCCCAAGCGCAGCTGGATCTGACGGCCGCTTACAACGACGCTGCGGCGCGCCCTGCACAGTTAGCTCTGCGGGAGGGATCGACCTTGGTAATTTGGCCTTGTCGCCGGGCGTCTACTGCTACGCAGGGCCGGTCTCAATGTCGTCGGACCTGACGCTGGATTTCGCAAATGATCCGAACGCGGTCTTTATCATCCGAACGGCCGGAACCCTGACTACGGCAGCGGGAACATCCGTCCTCCTGACCAGAAATGCCGGAGTGGCTTGCCCTCCGAACGTAACTTGGCACGTCGGCTCGAGCGCAAATCTGGGATCGAACTCCAGCTTTGTCGGCGACATTCTGGCGCTCACCAACCTGGCGCTCGGCGCCCAAGCACAAGTCGCTGGCAGCGCTCGGGCGCGCAATGGCTCTGTGACGATGGATACTAACGTCGTGGCGAAGTGCGCTGCCGCTATCGCTCCGCCCGCGCCGGTGCCCACCATATCCGAATGGGCGCTGATCTTGCTCGGCGTGATGCTGGCAGGCGGAGCTGCGCTAATGATCCAGCGGCGCCGCGTGGCCTGATGCAAAATCGGCCCCTCGTCTGCTAGGCGAGGGGCCGACACCTTACTTGCAGGCAGACTCACAATTGCTGTTCTGCATGCCAGGCTTCGGCCATGTGCAACAACTACCGACTGCACGTCCCCGCCAACCAGCTCGCCGCGCCGTTCGCGGGGGCGGGGCGGTCGCTGGCCTTTCCAGGCGGTTGCCGAACCTCGCGCCCGCCGGCTACCGCATCGGCGACAGCGCTCAGGTCATCGCCCTGGTCGACGGCGCGCCCCAGCTGATCATGACGCCGTGGGCCTGGAAAGGGCCGTCAGGAAAGCTGGTCTTCAACTTCCGATCTGACGGTCGCTTCTTCGCCGGCTCGACACGCTGTCTGATCCCAGCTGACGGCTTCTACGAGGTCACGGAGCCCAAGATTCCGGGCAAGAAGACCAAATGGCTTTTCACCCTGGCCGACCAGCCGTGGTTCTGGATCGCCGGCGTCGTGAGGGACGGCGCCTTCGCCATGCTGACGACCGAGCCTGGGCCGGACATCGCCCCCTACCATGACCGTCAGGTCGTCGTGCTGCCGGCCGGCGCCGGCGTCCACTGGCTGGACCTGTCGGCGCCCGAGGCTCTGATCCTCACACCCTCCGCGCCGGGCCAGCTGAAAGTCACGCGCGTCTGGCCGGAATGACAAAAGCCCCCCGCCGGCGAGGGCGAGGGGCTCCGGTAGTAACCAGACGGACGGCGCTTTGCCGAGCCATCCGCCCAGCCGCCAACCGTGTTCTCAGAATGAAACGTTCAGGCTTTCGGTTCCGCCTGTTGAGAACCCGCCCCTGCGTCTCGACACCGCCAGCGAACCACCCTCTACCGGTGCCCATGATCCCGACCGAACTCGACGACGCCCTCGACGCGATGCTGCTGGGGGCCGCTGGAAACCTGATTTGACGCCCGGCCTGATCACGATCGAGAGCAACCACTGGGTGCATGTGCTGTCCGCCATCGGCACGGCCTGCGCCCGACTGGATGACGGACTGCGGCACCGCGACATTCAGATCCACGTTGGCTCGGCGCAGGAGACCAAGGTGGTGGCCCGCGCCGAGGCTGGCGAGCGGGGCGCGCCGTATCGCGATCTGACGCCGAGAGCCTGAAACGACGAAAAGGCCCGCCCCGGCGAACCGGAGCGGGCCTGATAGCGGAGTTGAATTGATCGGACGGCTCAGGCCGTCCGCCGCCGCTGGATCGTCAGCGCTGCGACACCTGCTAGCAGAACGCTCAACAGGATCATCGCCCACTCCGTCATCGTGGGAACGGGAGTGGGAGCCGCCCTCGTCACTGTTCCAGAGTTTCCCTGACGCAATGGCGCGGCAGCGTCGAAAGTGTCGCAACTGACCGCACCGAAGTTGGTATAATCACTGGCGGAAGAAACGGTTCGAGCCATGCCTGCATTGTTCAAAATGTTATCAAACGTGAGGACGAGACAACGACCTGCAGCGGGGTTCCCCGGGTTACTCGTAACGCGAATCTGTGCCGCCGAATTAAAGCCGCTTCTGGCGGTAAACGTGGTCGAACCAACGGAGGAGCCGGCCGTCGTCACAATATTGATTGCGCTGTAAGTGCCCGTGTCTGCGTCAAACACAAAGGACCCGGAGAATCCTCCCTCTCCCAATCCATTGAAGGACCCGTTCACTGAATAAGGAATCGGAACGGCTGCTGCTTGTCCGCCAATGCAGCTCAAAGCGATCGCAAAACAAGTCGCTTTCACTGCAAGTGGTTTATTCATCATAGTATTTCCCCTTACCCCCACACGCATAGATCCAAACGAATATGCGTGCCCAACCGGCTTATGATGAACAGAACAAGTGTCTTGGCGTCCAGATTTAAGATTCTGAAGACCGCTGGGGCGCCCCGCAGAGAGTCAGCCCCCTAAATCAGGCCTGCCGACACCTGACACAGTTCGTTCGAAAATCGACACACGATCAAGTGCTGGAGCGGCCGGGGGGAATCGAACCCCCGACATTCAGCTTGGGAAGCTGACGTTCTACCTCTGAACTACGGCCGCGCAGGCGGCGGACCATAGAGGGCGGGGCTGAAAAGAAAAGGTCCGGCGCGGGGCCGGGCCTGGGGAAAATAGGAACCCGACCGAGCCCTTAGTCGTGGACGCGCTCGACGCGGACGCCGCGCTGTTCGAGTTGCGCCTGGAGGCTGTCGGGACCCGCCAGATGGCCGGCGCCGACCGAGATGAAGGCCGTGCCCGATCCGGCTAGCAGGGTCTGGATCTGATCGGCCCAGGCCTGATTCCGGCGGGTCAGCATGACGGCGTACATCTCGCTTGAGTCCGTCCGCATCTCCTGACCGATCAGGGCGTCCAGGGCGTCGACGTCGCCGGCGGCCCATGCCGTCACCATGCGGCCGAGGAAGGCGTCGGCCTGATCAAACTCCTTGAGGCCCGAGCGCAGCATGGCCAGTTGGGCCGCCTCGGACATGTCGGCGACGAAGCCGATCTGCTGGGGAGCGGTCTCGAACCCCTTGATCGGCTTGCCGGTCGCAGCGGCGCGGGCGTGCAGAATCTGATCGCCGCCGTTGGCGGCGACGTAGCCGGCCTTCTGGATCGAGGCCAGGGCCAGTTGCAGGCTGGCCAGCCACGGACGTAGGGGATTCAGTTGCGCCGCGCTGGCGCCGACCGTCCGTGCGGCGGCGTCCAGATCGGCCATTTCCTCGGCGGTCAGCAGGCTGGATAGAGGACGGTCCGGCGAAATTCCCTTGGCCTGGATCAGCGCCATGACGCCGGTCTGGTCGTTGAGGTCGGCGATCTCGAACCAGTATTCGTCGGCGCCAGCGAAGGCCTTGTCCATGCGCGCCGTGCCCCAGGGGGTGTCGGGCTTCAGCACGTGGACCGTGCCGAACAGGTAGATGGTTGAATCGGCGTCGCGCACCACCCACAGCCCCGGCCCCGAGCCTCGAGGCGCGGCCGTGACGGCGACAGGTTCGGGGGCGACGGGCGTCTGCGCCACAGCGGACGGCGCCAGCAACAACAGGGCGACGCCGGCGGCGAGGGCGGAAACCGATCGGATCCAGAGGCGGGCGAACGTCATGGCGAACTCCTGGTCAGGGCGGCGGCACGGGATCAGGCGTCTGCGAAGCGCAGGATCAGTCCGGATCGTTGGAGAAGATGGATTCGATCGGCAACTGGAACAGACGCGCGATCTTGAAGGCCAGCGGCAGCGACGGGTCGTAGCGGCCCGTCTCCAGCGCATTGACGGTCTGACGCGAGACGCCGAGCTCGGTCGCCAGGTGCGCCTGGCTCCAGTCGCGCTCGGCGCGCAGCACCTTGAGACGATTGTTCATGCCCTTGCCCTCAACGCCGCGCCAACCACCACCAACCCCAGGCGATGGCGTAGCCGATGAGTTGAAACGCGAGGATCGCCATCATGCCCGAGACAAGAAGGTCGTGCGGCGTTTCACCCAACGACGCCGGAAGGGGAATATCAGAGCCCCGGAGCGAGAGCGTCAGCAGGCAGATCGCGCCGACGATCATTCCGCATGATCCGCCCCAGAACCACGACCATTTGTGCGCCTCGCGCGCGGCCTCGTCCACGCGACGCCACCACAAGAGGCACAGCCAAAGCGTCGCCGCCATGACCAGAGCCAGGACGGCGACCGTCAGAAACAGACCGGTTTGGCCGGGCAGTTCGGAGAGAGACGCAGAGCCCACGCCGCCCAGAAGCCCCAAGACCATCGTGGCGACGGTCAGGGCGATCAGTCCGGACGCGCCGAGCGGTTTAACAGGCTTCGAAGACATGGATGCTCTTACTTGCCGACAGACAAGTTTGTTTTACATGCGCCCCAGCTTGCGTCAAGCGAGGTTGTCAGGCCCTGAGGCCTACTCCGCCGCCGGGGCGTTCAGCAGTTCGGGGCGGCTGAGGGTGCGCGGCGACTGTTCGACGGCAGGCAGTTCGGGCAGCTCCTTGCCCTCGTGGTCGACCTGCAGGTCCTCGAAGCGGCGGGCCGAGACCATGACCTGGCTCTCCAGCGAGCCGACGAACTGGTTGTACTTGCCCACCGCGGTCTCCAGGGCCCGCCCGACCGCGCCGGCGTGGCCGCCCATGACCGACAGGCGCTTGTAAAGCTCCTTGCCCAGCTTGGCGACGTCCTCGGCGTTCTTGGCCTGCTCCTCGGCGCGCCAGCCGTAGGCGACCGCCTTGCACAGGGCGAACAGGGTGGTCGGGGTGACGATGACCACGCGCGAAGCCATGGCCTGGGTCATCAGGTCGGGCTCGTGATCCAGGGCGGCGGCCAGGAAGGCGTCGCCGGGCACGAACATGGCGACGAAGTCGGGGCTGGGCTTGAACTGGTCCTGATAGGCCTTGGACGACAGCTGGCGCACGTGGGTCTTCATGCTGGCGGCGGTGCGGGCCGACATGGCCTTGCCCTGGGCCTCCTCGTCGCCGTCCGCCTCGTCGGCGAAGGCCAGCGACACCTTGGCGTCGATGACGAACATGCCGCCGCCGGGCAGCTTGATGATGAAGTCGGGGCGCTGCTGACGCCCTTCGTCATTGGCCGAGGAGTTCTGCTCCTCGAAGTCGAAGCGGCCGGCCATGCCGGCGGCTTCCAGCACGTTGCGGCAGGTCTGTTCGCCCCAGCGGCCGCGACGGCCGGTATTGCCCTTCAGGGCCTCGGTCAGGCGGCGGGCCTCGTCACGGGTGGCGGTCGAGGCGGTCATCAGGGCGGCCAGTTGTTCCTTTAGCCCGCCGGTGTCCTCGGCGCGGGTCTTCTCCAGCGCGGCGACGTGTTCCTGGAACTTGGCCAGGGTCTCGGAGACCGGCTTGAGCTGGGCCTCCATCCGCTCGCGGGCGACGCGGTCCTGGGCCTGGAAGGTCTCGGTGGCGCGGGCCACCAACTTGGTCGCCACGGCCTCGGCCGACTGCGAGGCCTGGGCCTTGAGGAATTCGGCCATGGAATCGCGGCTCTCCTCCATCAGTTCCAGCCGGGCGTCGGCGGCGTCGAGCGCGCCCCTGGTCTTCTGCCAGCCCATGAAGGCCCAGAAGAAGCCGCCCCCGGCGACGACGGCGACGACCAGCAGGATGAGTTCGAGCGTGTTCATGCTCCGTTCCTAACCGGAGTCGCGCCTTCGGCAAAGGGCGGCTCTGGACGACCGGCGTTGCCCGTTCGTCGTGTCGGCCATAGGCTTCCGGTCGGTGGCGGGGGAGCGGCGATGCGAACGATCATTCTGGCTTTCGCCGTCGCGCTGGGCTCTGAGCTGACCATGGCCCTCCCGGTCACGGCCCAGACGCCCGCTCCACCCGACTATGCGCAAGATCACGCCTGGATTTGCCGTCCTCACCGCCACGACGCCTGTGCGGTCGATCTGGCGGCGACCGTCGTGACAGCCGATGGCGAGCGACGAATCGAGACCCCTGCGTCCGGCGACGCCGTCCCCGCGATCGACTGCTTCTACGTCTATCCGACCATATCGACCGCCCCGGGCGACAGCGCCCCCATTGCCGTCACCGAGGATGAAGCCCGCAGTGTGCGGCTGCAACTGGCGAGACTGCGCTCGGTCTGCCGCCTCTATGCCCCGCTCTATCGCCAGCTAACCGTCAGCGACATGAAACGGCGGTTGGAAGGCGGCCAGACGCCAGACCTGCCCGCCGCCATGGCCCTGGCCGAAGACGATGTCGCCGCCGCCTGGGCGCATTATCTGGCGCACGACAACGCCGGACGCGGCGTCGTGCTGATCGGCCATTCGCAGGGAGCGCTGATCCTGCAGGGGCTGATCCGCGAACAGATCGACGGCAGGTCGCTGATGGCGCAGTTGGTGTCGGTCGTCCTGCCGGGCAGTTTCGTGACCGCCCCTGCAGGACAGGACGTCGGCGGCACCTTCAAGGCCATCCCGGCCTGCCGCGCGACGACCCAGACCGGTTGCGTCATCGCTTTCAACAGCTTCCGCGCCGACGCCCCGCCGCCCGAGGGCCATGAGGCCGCGTTGGGCGATGGCGAACGGACGATCTGCGCCAATCCGGCGGCGCTGGAAGGCGGCCCAGCGAGACTTCGACCCTACTTCGCTACGGACGGGGCGACCATCACCCCCTGGTTCTCAGCCCCGCCCCACAAGCTCGCCGCCGATGCGCCGCCCTTCGTCTCGCCGCGCGGGCTGAGCGCGACCTGCGTCGATGAAGAACGGGGCGGCTATCTGTCCATCGCCGCAACATCCGTCGCGGACGGGTTCACCCTGGGCGGCGACTTCGTGTTTGAAGGCCGTCGCGACGCGGCCATGGGCCTGCATCTGATCGACCTGGAGTTGGTGATGGGCGATCTGGTCGAGGTGATCGGCGCCCAGGGTCGCGCCTACGCCGCGCAGATCGCGGCCCGCCCCTAGGCTGGGCGGCGCGCGCGCAGGGCCTGGATGATGGTGCCGTCGTCCAGCCAGTCCAGTTCGCCGCCGACCGGGACGCCGCGCGCCAGCGAAGTGACTTCGACGCCGGCCGCCGACAGGCGTTCGGCGAGGTAGTGGGCCGTGGTCTGGCCGTCGACGGTGGCGGGCAGGGCCAGAACGACCTCCCTCGCCTCGCCGCCCCCCATCTCTCCGCCTTTGACGCGGCCGATCAGTTCGGCGATGCGCAGCTGCTCGGGGCCGACGCCGTCGAGCGCCGACAGCAGTCCGCCCAGCACGTGATACTTGCCGCGAAAGGCGCCCGAGCGCTCCATGGCCCACAGGGCGCCGGCCTCCTCGACCACGCAGATCAGGGCGTTGTCGCGGCTGTGGTCGGCACAGATGGAGCAGGGATCGCGCGTGTCCGGCGCGCCGCAGACCGAGCAGTTGACGACCTTCTCGGCCGTCTCGGCCAGGGACGCCGCCAGTGGGACCAGCAACTGTTCGCGCCGCTTCAGCAGGGCCAGGGCCGCGCGCCGGGCCGAGCGCGGGCCCATGCCCGGCAGCTTGGCCAGCAGGCTGATGAGCCGTTCAATTTCCGGCCCGGCGGAGGCGGCCATCAGAAGTCCCCTCCATCCGTCATGCTCGGGCTTGTCCCGAGGATCCAGAAATACGGCGATCCATGAGTCATCATCAGAGGTCGGCGTTTCTGGATGCTCGGCACAGGGCCGAGCATGACGACAGGGGGGCGGAGGCGGCCATCAGAAGAGTTTCGGCATTCCCGGGAGGTTCATCCCGGCCATGGGGCCGGCGGCCTCGCGCATCAGGGCGCTGTTGACCTCGTCCAGCTTGCGCTTGGCGTCGGCGTGGGCGGCGACGATCAGGTCGGCCAGGATCTCGCCCTCGCCGGGGGCCATCAGGCTGTCGTCGATCTTCACCGCGGTGATCTCGCCGGGGCCTTTCAGGGCAATGACGACAAGGCCGCCGCCCGAGGTGCCCTCGGCGTTGGTTTCGGCCATCTTGGCCTGGGCGTCCTGCAGCTTTTGCTGCATCGCCTGGGCCTGTTGCATCAGAGCGTTGAGGTCTTTCATCCCCCCTAGATAGGGCGAAGTGCAGCAAGGCTCCAGTCCCTGACAAAGAACGACGATCTTTATTGGCAACAGAATTTGTAGCGATTACCCTTGACGCCGTCGCGGAAGAGGCCAAATAGCAACCATTGAAGTTGCTAATCCTGTTCAGGAGGTTCTCCCCCATGGCTTTCGACGCCCTTTCCGCCCGCGACGTTCCGGTTTCCGACGCCGTGCTGGCCCAGTTGTTCACCGAGGCGCGCACGCGCAACGGCTGGAGCGACCGGCCCGTGTCCGAGGAGCTGATCCGCAAGCTGTACGACCTGACCAAGTTCGGCCCGACGGCGCTCAACATGACCCCGGCCCGCTTCGTCTTCGTCACCTCGCCCGAGGCCAAGGCGCGCCTGGCCCCGCACATGGCCGAGGGCAACCGCGCCAAGACCCTGGCCGCGCCGGTCAACCTGATCATCGCCCAGGACATCGATTTTCACGACACCTTGGCCAAGCTGTTCCCGCACGCCCCGGGCGCCCGCGACTGGTTCCTGGAAGAGGCCGGTCGTCGCGAAGCGGCCTTCCGCAACGCCTCGCTGCAAGGCGGCTACCTGACCATCGCCGCCCGCGCCCTGGGTCTGGACGTCGGTCCGATGTCGGGCTTTGACGCGGCGGGCATGAAGGCCGAGTTCTT
This sequence comes from Brevundimonas sp. 01N35, assembly GCF_056399785.1. NCBI lineage: Bacteria > Pseudomonadati > Pseudomonadota > Alphaproteobacteria > Caulobacterales > Caulobacteraceae > Brevundimonas > Brevundimonas sp. 01N35. The sequence goes on along the minus strand of NZ_JBFTRZ010000006.1, from coordinate 72,116 downwards.
CCCCGACAGCAATGTCGAGCCGAACTTCATCATGAACCTGGGCTACGGCACGGACGAGAACCTGTTCCCGCGCTCGCCCCGCCTCGACTTCGAGGAAGCCGCGCAGATTCTGTAAGCTAGAAACCGTCATCCCGGACGGCGCGCAGCGCCGATCCGGGACCGCCCAAGACGTTGCGCTTCCTGCGGTCCCGGATAGCCCTGCGGCTCCCGGGATGACGCTCAGTCCTCTTCGCCGGCCTCGTCGTCTTCCGGGATGGCGGGCATTTCGACCGCCGGGGCCAAGGTCTTGATCTCCTTGATCTCGGCGCCGGGGAAGGCCTGCATGATGGACACCACGAAGGGGTCCGCCTCGACCGCCGCACGGCGGGCGGAGCGGGCCTTTTTCTCGACCTCGATCAGGGTCTCGCCGCCGCCCTGACCATTGGCGGCGATCAGCCAGGTGCGGCCGGTCCATTCCTTCAGGCGCCCGGCCAGACGCCGCGCCAAATCGTGCGGCGAGCCCTGCGCGGGCTCATAGACGATGGCGCCCGGCTTGAACGAGACCGGCTTCACATAGCGTTCGACATCCATCTGCAGCGTGATTTCGCGCTTGTCGCCGATCAGAGCGACCACCGCCTCGAAGGTCTGCGGATCGGGCAGGGCCGGCTGGGCCATGGGTCGTGTCGCCAGCATGGCCGAGGCGCCGCCGCCCCCGCCGCCGCGCGGACCGCCTGCGCCGCCGCCGCCCGGCAGGGTCCCGCCCGACTGGATGGCCTTCAGCGCCTCTTCCGGTCCCGGCAGGTCGGCGGCGTAGGCCAGACGGACGATGGCCATTTCCACCGCGTCGGCCGGGTTCGGCGCGCGCCGCACCTCGTCCAGCGCCTTGAGCAGCATCTGCCAGGTGCGCGACAGGGCCCCGGCCGAGATGGCCGCGCCCATGGCGGCCAGTTTCTGCGCCTGATCATTGGGCAGGCGGGTGGCGTTGGGGCCCAGCATCTTGGCGACCGAGGCCGCGTGGCAATGCTCCAGCAGGTCGTTAGTCACCTGCACCGGATCGGCGCCATAGCCGTAGAGGGTGCGGAAGTTCTGAAGCGCCTCGGGCGTGCGCCCGGCCATGACGGATTCGAACAGGGCGATGGTCTGGGTCCGGTCGGCCAGACCCAGCATGTCGCGCACGGTCGCCGTCTGCACCGTCTCGCCGTGCTCGGCCTGAACCAGGGCCTGATCCAGCAAGGACAGGCCGTCGCGGACCGAGCCCTCGGCGGCGCGCGAAATCAGCGCCAGGGCCTCCTGCTCGATCTTCATGCCTTCGCGGTCGGCGATGCGCGACAGGTGGCCGACCAGGACCTCGGGCTCGACGCGGCGCAGGTCGAAACGCTGGCAGCGGCTCAGGATGGTCACCGGGACCTTGCGGATCTCGGTGGTGGCGAAGATGAATTTGGCGTGGGGCGGCGGCTCCTCCAGCGTCTTCAGCAGGGCGTTGAACGCCTGCGTCGACAGCATGTGGACCTCGTCGAGGACATAGACCTTGTAGCGGGCCTCGACCGGCGCGTAGCGGACGCTTTCGAGGATGTCGCGGATGTCGTTGACGCCGGTGTGCGAGGCGGCGTCCATCTCCATGACGTCCATGTGCTGGCCGGCCATGATGGAGGCGTCGTGGCGGCCATGCGCCGTCAGGCTCAGCGACGGCTTGTCGATGACGTCGGTTTCGTTGTTCAGGGCGCGGGCGAGCAGGCGGGCGGTCGTCGTCTTGCCGACGCCCCGCACCCCGGTCAGCATGAAGGCGTGGGCGATCCGGCCCGTGGCGAAGGCGTTGGTCAGGGTCCTGACCATGGCCTCCTGACCGATCAGGTCCTCGAAGGTGCGCGGGCGGTATTTGCGCGCCAGAACCTTGTAGGCGCCGTCGTCGGCGGGTTCGTCCGCGAACGGTTCGGCCTTGGCCGGGGCGGGCGTCGCGACGGGCGCGGCGACCGGAGCCGCGACGGGCTCGGGTGTAGCGGCGGGCGCGCCGAACATGTCGTCGGTGTTCTCGTCCCGCTCGGGAACGTCCTCCTCCCAGGGAGGGCCATCAAGACTCGGATCGACGTCGCTCATGCGGATGTCTTACCGCGAGTAAGCCGCCAGCGCATCCTCCCCTCGGCCGATATGCACCGTCATTCTCGGGGCCGACGCTAAGCGGAGGAACCCGGGAACCTAGGCGGCGGCCACAGGCTGGAAACCGGCCACGCAACCTACAGGCCTGGGTCCCGGATCAGCGGCGCGCAAGCGCGCCTTGTCCGGGATGACGGAGGGTTGGGCGAATCAGAGATCGGTGGGCAGTCGACCGCCGTTGTCCCTGATCTTCTGAATCACCTGGGCGTGCAGCCAGACGTTCATCGCGGCGCTGTCGGACTTGTCGCCGGTATAGCCCAGCTCGTCGGCCAATTCCTGGCGCTCGGCCAGCGAGGATTCCAGCCCGACCAGCTTCATCAGATCGACGATTGAGGTGCGCCAGTTCAGCTTCTGCGCCTTCTGGTCGTTCATGAAGTCGAGGATGCCGGCGACATCGACCTCGGGCGCGGGAGCGGCGGCCGAGGGGGCGACCGGGGCGGCCTGAGGCTGGGCGGGCGCTGCGGTCGGCGCCGGAGCCGCCGGTGCGTCGGGGGCCGCCTCCTTCTTCTTGAAGATGCCGCCGAGAATGGACCCGAGAATGCTCATCGCCTGCTCCTGAAAAGGTGAGGCCCTTTCAGCGGGCCAGAGCGATTCGGGTTCCGTGAAGCTTGCGCGACCGAACAGCCCCTGTCGGAAAAAACAGAGTCCAATTCGTCTGAATAGTCTGAAAATCGCGCTCAAAAGCGAGCGACCGCGTCGCGAGCATAGCGCCCTAGACTGCGCTCAAGCAGTCGATCACCGCGTGATCGACGATAGCGCGCTCAAACGAAGAAAGTAGAGACCGCGACCCAAAGGTGAATTCGTTGTGGCTGCTGCCTTCCGGCCCTGACCAAGTTGGCGAAGCCTTCGCCCGCGATCTCCGAGGAGGGATATGACGGTTGGCGGCCCCGGAATCAAGAGCTCTAAGCAAGACCCCTCCCCCATCGCCAGCGTCGGGGGTATGAAGCGCCATGTCCTATCGCAACGTCTTCTCCGGCAATCCGCTCGACCGCTCGGGCGACCTTCGCAACGACGCCGCCTGGCTGGGCGAGCAGGAAGCCAACCCCGAGGCCCTGGCCATGGTCCTGTGGGAGGGCCGGCCTCTGGTCGAGGACCATGACGGCGGACAGCGGCTGGTCTGGCTGGCGCTGGCGCACGGGCGCGACCTGGCGCCGGACCGCGACGTCTTCCTGGGTCTGTGGAAGGGCGCGCCGGCCTTCGCCGTCGAGTTCGAGGGCTCAATCGACCCGACCAGCGGCCCGGCCCAGGGCCTGGGCCAGTTCATCGAAATGCGCGCCGCCGCCGCCGCCCTATCGGAAACCGATGTCGCCATCGCGGGGACGGCCAAGAACCTGTTCGACTGGCGCCGCCGGCACGGCTTCTGCGCCGCATGCGGTCAGGCGACGGATCAGGCCTCGGGCGGCTGGCGGCGGCTCTGCCCGGCCTGCGGCGTCGAGCATTTCCCGCGCGTCGATCCGGTCGTCATCATGTTGCCGGTCTATAGGGGCGGGGCGGAACCGCGTTGCCTGCTGGGCCGTCAGGCCGTCTGGCCCGAGGGCCGGATGTCGGCCTTGGCCGGCTTCATGGAGCCCGGAGAATCGATCGAGGAGGCCTGCGCCCGCGAGGTGATGGAGGAAGCCGGCCTGACCGTGTCGAGCGTCAAATATCACTCCAGCCAGCCCTGGCCCTTCCCGGCCCAGCTGATGATCGGCCTGATCGCCGAGGTCACCACCGAGGACGCCGCGCCGGACCAGACCGAACTCGAAGCCGTGGCCTGGTTGACGCGGGCCGAGGCGCGGGCGGTGCTGGCGGGGACGCACGGCGCGATCCACGCCCCGCCGCCCTACGCCATTGCGCGGCGGCTGCTGGCGACGTGGGCGGAAGAGGAGGCTTAAGCTGGAGGCCCTTCCCCCCTTGCGGGAGAAGGTGGCCGAGCGCAGCGAGGTCGGATGAGGGGTTTCGCGACGGCGTGTCGCAACCCTTTATCCAACACTTGAGAGACCCCTCATCCGTCAGCCTTCGCCTGCCACCTTCTCCCGCAAGGGGAGAAGGAAGAAAGGATCAGGCCAGCGCCCGCGCCGCCTCCAGGTCCGCCGGGTTGTCCACCGACAGCGGGGCTTCCTCGATCACCGAGGCCCAGATCTGCAGGCCCATCTCCAGGGCGCGCAGTTGTTCCAGCTTTTCGCGCTTCTCCAGCGGCGACGGCGGAGCGGCGCAGAAGCGCATCAGGGCGTCGCGACGATAGCCGTAGATGCCGACGTGGCGCCAGATCGGGCCGTCGCCGTAGAGGGTCGAGCGGGTGAAGTAGAGGGCGCGGCCGCTGGTCTCGCCCTCAGCCAGGGCCAAAACGGCCTTGACCACGTCGGGGTTGATCCGGTCGGAGACGTCGGCCTCGGCCGCCACCAGGGTCGCGATGTCGCAGGCCGATTCGCGGTTCAGCAACTCGGCACAGGCCCGCGCCAGATCGGGCGAGGCGAAGGGCATGTCGCCCTGGACGTTGATGACCAGGTCATGCGCGCCGTCGGGATCGACCGCCTCGACCGCCGCGCGGATGCGGTCGGAGCCGCTGGGCAGGGCCGGATCGGTCAGGACGGCCAGGCCGCCCGCCGCCTCGACGACCGCGACGATCTCGGGATCGCCCGCCGCCACGGCGACGCGGAAGCCGGACAGGGCCGCCTGCTGCCAGGCGCGCACGATCATGGGCTGGCCGCCGATATCGGCCAGCGGCTTGCCCGGCAAACGGGTCGCGGCCATGCGAGCGGGTATCAATATCAGCGGATTCATCGACTTGACGCGTCCTGTGACGCCCGGAAGCACCCGGGCCGGTTGCGAAGGCCGCGCTAGCGTGTAAGAGACGCCCACGCAAGGATACGCCTGTACGCCGCATCGCGGTTTGGGCCTTAGAGACGGGATGCGACGACGCGCATGAGCGGCGATCTGAAGTGGAACAAGATTATGGGCGCGTGCCTGGGCACCGCCTTTGTCATTCTGGTAGTCCAGCAGGTGTCGGGGATGGTTTACCAGACCAAGACGCCCGAGAAGATGGGCTATTTCGTCGACGCGCCGGTAGAGTCCGCGGGCGCCGAACCGGCTGCCCTGCCGATCGACTGGGGCACGGTCCTGCCGACCGCGGATCTGGCCGCTGGTGAAGCCGCCTTCGCGCGCTGCCAGGCCTGCCACGACGCCCACAGCGGCGGCGCCGACAAGATCGGTCCGAACCTGTGGGGCGTGATCGGCGGTCCGGTGATGCACCGCGCCGGCTTCGCCTATTCGGACGCCATGGCCAAGCACAAGGCCGAGGCTCCGACCTGGGGCTATGACCAGATCGACGCCTTCCTGACCGCGCCGGGCCGTTACGTCCCGGGCACCAAGATGTCGTTCGCCGGCATCCGCGACGAGAAGACTCGCATCAACTTGATCGCCTGGCTGCGCACGCAGGGCTCGGGCGGCTTCGCCATCCCGGCCTCGGATCCGGCCCGCCAGCCGGGCGCCGCTGCTGCGGCGGCCCCGGCCGCTGAAGGCGCCGCCACGGAGGCCGCTCCGGCCGCCGAGGGCGCGGCTCCGGCTGCTCCGGCTGCGGCCCCCGCCGCCTAAGGCTCGAGCCACAGTCGAACGATTTGGAAAGGCGGCCTTCGGGCCGCCTTTCTGCGTTTGGGCCCCCGCCTTTACACCCGCTCATCCCCGCGGAGGCGGGGACCCAGTGAGAGCCACGGGCGCGCCCGCTAGGCATGCGCCCTCGACTTCAGCGCAGCGGTTGCAGCCAAAGCACTGGGTCCCCGCCTCCGCGGGGATGAGCGGGATAGAGCGTGTCAGATCCGACGAAAGACAGCCGAGGCGAAGCCTTCGCCCGTCAGCCGGGCCTCGACCTCGGCCAGGGACTCGATGACCACGCCGCCGCGCGCGCCGGTCGAATGGATGACCTGATCGGCGGCGACCATGATGGCGGAATGGCCGGTCCAGTCGTGGTCGCTGTTCGGGGCCATCCAGACGACGAGATCGCCGCGCCGCGCCGCTTCGCGCGCGACGGGGCGGCCCAGATCGGCCTGGGCGTCGGAGCGGCGCGGACCGGGCAGGCCGCAGGCCAGCAGCGCCTGCTGCACCAGACCCGAGCAGTCGGTCTCGAACGAGGAACGGGCGCCCAGCGCATGCGGGCGGCCCAGCAGGCGCTCGGCCACGGCGACCGGCTCGCGCTCGAAATCGCCGACCGGTTGAAGATCGTCAGCGCTCAGCCCCTCGGCGGCGTCGCCGACCAGGGCGTTCAGCGGCAGGGTGGCGGAAACCGAGGAGACGCGGCGCGTGGCCAGGGGCGCGCCGGGCGACAGAACATCGAGCGCGACCCAGCCGACGATCCCGTCGCGGCGGGCGCGGCCCCAAACTCGGTCGCCCTGGCGATGCAGCACGTCGAAGGCCTCGCCGTGCAGCAACTGGTCGATGCGTTGATCCGCGTCGGACACAATGTCCGCGACCGGGACCCGGCAGTGCATGGGCTCGGTCCGGCGATAGGCCTCGGCCCGCATCAGGCCTTCCAGCGCCTGCTCGGCCAAAACGGTCCGGTCTCCGTCCCGAAGGATCAGAGGCGGGCCGGGCGGAAGAAGGGCCAGGAGGTCGGACAAGCAAGGACTCGGCGGCGATTCACGCGGGTGAACCGCCGTTTGTAAACGCCGAAGCCAAATCGGGCGTTAACAGCCTTGGCTATTTGGCGAATCGGTCGCGCAGATAGCGATAGCAGGCGCGCAGGGCCTGGGCCTCGCCGCCCTCGGGGTGGCCCGGACGCGCGCGCGGGTTCCAGGCGAAGATGTCCATGTGCGCCCAGGACCCGGTCGCCGGGGCGAACTTTTGCAGGAACAGCGCCGCCGTCACCGACCCGGCCTGGGCCCAGGCGGCGGAATCATTCCTCAGGTCCGCGATCTCGCTGTCGAGCGAGGCGCGATAGCCGGCCCACAGCGGCATGCGCCACAGGGGGTCGCCCACGGCGCGACCGGCGCTGAGGATGCCCTCGGCCAGGGCCTCGTCGTCGGTGTAGAGGGGCGGCAGCTCGGGACCCAGCGCCATGCGCGCCGCGCCGGTCAGGGTGGCGAAGTCCAGCGTCAGATCGGGTTCATGCTCGCCCGCCCGCGTCAGGACGTCGGCCAGGATCAGGCGGCCTTCGGCGTCGGTGTTGCCGATCTCGATGGTCAGGCCCTTGCGGCTCGACAGGATGTCGCCGGGGCGGAAGGCGTCGGCGGACACGGCGTTCTCGACGGCGGCGACCAGCACCACCAGGCGCACGCGCAGGTCGGCCTGCATAATCAAGCGGCCCAGAGCCAAAGCATGGGCCGAACCGCCCATGTCCTTCTTCATATTGCGCATCCCGGCGGCGGGCTTGAGGTCCAGACCGCCCGTGTCGAACACCACTCCCTTGCCGACCAGGGCCACCAGCGGCAGGTCGGTCTGGTCCAGCTTCCAGCCGATTTCCAGCACGCGCGGCGCGCGATGCGGGGCGGCGGCGCGGCCGACGGCGTGAACCGCCGGATAACTTGCATCAAGCAATGCGTCGCCCGTCGTGACGGTCAGGGTCGCGCCTGCACTCTGGGCGATCTCGCGGGCGATGGTCTCGATCTGCAGCGGCCCCATGTCGGCGGCGGGGGTGTCGACCATCTCGCGGGCCAGGGCGGCGGCGGCGGCGATGTTCAGCGCCTCGGTCAGATCAAGCCCGGCGGGCGCCGCCAAACGGGCGCGACCGCGCTCGGGGCGGGCCTTGTAACGGTCGAACAGGTAGCCGCCGAGGACGAAGGCCAGGGCGGCTTGCTGAGCCGCCTCGCCCTCGACGCCGTCCAGCCGCCAGTCGCCGGCGGGCAGACGCGTCGGCAGGGAACGCGCCGTCATCGGCTCGAAGGCTTCGCCCGCGCCGAACAGGGCCTCAAGCGCCGCGCCGTCCTCGCCGGGGAGGATCAGCAGCTGGCCCGCCTTGCCGGTGAAGCCGTTGGCCTCGGCCCAGGCGGCCTGTCGTCCGGTCAACGCCTGCCCCTGCGTCACCACGCGCACCGGGCGCGCGGCGTTCGCCTCGTCTTGGGAAGCGGCGATCAGCAGGTCGGGATGGACGACGGACATGGGGCGAGCCTTTCCGGCCCTTAAGGCCGCTTAACCAAACCTTGACGCGGAGGCGCGACGCTGGCGCCGCAGGAAACCGTCCGGACCCTCTCCATGTCGCGCACCGCCGCCGCCGCCGCAACCATGACGCTGGCTCTTCTGGGCCTGACGGGCGCCGTTCAGGCGCAGACCCCGGCTCCGCCCCCCCTCCAGGCGCGCCAGCCTGCGGACGCCGCGACGCGGGCCAGCTATGACCGCGCCGACGCCCTCAGCCGCTCGGTCTTCTGGTCGCAGGAACAGCAGGTCAATCCGATGGACCCGGTCGCCGGGGTCAAGCTGGCGCAGGCGCTGCGCGAAATGGGCCAGTTCGATCAGGCGGCCGAGACGGCGCAGGGGGTGCTGCTGGTGCAACCCGCCAATCTCGACGCCATGCTGGAGGTCGGCCGCGCCCATATCGCGCGGGGTCAGGCCTTCTACGGCATCGCCGCCCTGGAGCAGGCGCGCGCCACAGCCCCGCGCGACTGGCGGCCGCTGTCGCTGCTGGGCGTGGCCTATCAGCAGGTGCGCCGCGCCGACGACGCCAAGGCGGCTTGGACCGAGGCGCTGCGCCTGTCGCCCGACAATCCCGACGTCCTGACCAACGCCGCCATCGCCCGCATGGGCGAAGGCGACGCGCCTTCCGCCGAAATCCTGCTGCGCCGCGCCGCCGCCCAGCCGACCGCCAGCCTGAAGGTGCGCCAGAACCTGGCCCTGGCGCTGGGCCTGCAGGGCAAGACCGCCGAGGCCGAAGCCATCCTGCGCCGCGACCTGCCGCCCGAGGTGGCTGACAGCAATTTGCGCTGGCTGGCCGAGCGCACCGCCGCCGCATCCGCCTCAGCCGCCGCCCCGGTCGCCGAGGCCGGCACGGCGCGGACCTGGTCCTCGGTTCAGGGCGGCTGACGCCATTAAATTCCGTCATCCCGGACGCAGGCTCGCTCGCGAGCCGAAGATCCGGGCCCCAGGCGGAAGAGCCTTGCAGGGGCGACGAAGAGCATGACGCCACGGCCTGGATCCCGGATCGGCCTTCGGCCGTCCGGGATGACGGCAGGAAGGAACCGGCAGTGAGGATCGCACCTTCTCTCTCCCGCCCATCGCGCCTATCTTCTCCCCATGATCGACGACCTCTACAGCGCGCGCATCCTGTCGTTGGCGGCCAACCTGCCACACAGCGGGCGCTTGGCTGCGCCCGAAGGCAGCGCCGAGCGGGTCGCCAAGCTGTGCGGGTCCAAGGCCACGGCGGACGTGGTCCTCGACGCTGACGGTCGCATCAGCGACTTCGCCCAGGCGGTGAAGGCCTGCGCCCTGGGTCAGGCGGCGGCGGGCGTGGTGGGCGAGAGCATCCTCGGCGCCTCAGCGTCGGAGATCGCCGAGGCCCGCGACGCCATGCTGGCCATGCTGAAGTCTGGCGGCGACGGGCCGGTCGGCCGCTTCGAGGGTCTGCGGGTGCTGAAGCAGGTCGCCGATTATCCGGCGCGTCACGCCTCGACCATGGTGGCGCTGGAAGCCACGCTCGACGCGGTCAATCAGGCGTTGGAAAAGCACCACAGCGATACGCGAACTCGTCTCGCCGGCGCGGCCTGAGGCTTCGTCCGGTTGATCCCCTCGCCATGACAGGGGATAAGCGCGGCGAACCTGAAACAGAGCCCCCGGCGAAGGGACAGATGTCTCTCTACGAACGCAGCGTCCGCGCGGCCCATCGGGGCTATAAGGTGACGCTGTCCCCCTTCTTCGGCCAGTCGTGCCGGTTTCTGCCGACCTGTTCGGACTATGGGCGCGACGCCCTGCTCCAGCACGGACCGGTTCGGGGGGGATGGCTCACCGTGCGCCGTCTCTGTAAATGCCATCCCTTCGGCGGTTCGGGCTATGATCCCGTGCCGCCCGCCAAGATCGAAAAAGAACGACCGTCATGATCGAACTGAAATTCCCCGACGGCGCCGTGCGTCAGTATCCGGCCGGCTCGACGGGCCGCGACGTGGCCGCCGCCATCTCGCCCTCGCTGGCCAAGAAGGCGGCTCTGGTCGTCTGGAACGGCGAGCAGCGCGACCTGGACCGCGTCATCGACGGCGACGGCGATTTCCGCCTGTTGATGCGCGACGATCCCGAGGCGCTGGAGACCATCCGCCACGACGCCGCCCACGTGCTGGCCCAGGCGGTGCAGGAGCTGTTCCCGGGCACGCAAGTGACCATCGGCCCGGCCATCGAGGACGGCTTCTATTACGACTTCGCCCGCGACGAGCCCTTCTCGACCGACGACTTCGCCAAGATCGAAAAGAAGATGGGCGAGATCATCGACCGGGGCGCCCCGCTGGAGCGTCAGGTCTGGGACCGCGAAACCGCCATCGCCCACTTCGAAGGCGTCGGCGAGACCTACAAGGCCGAGCTGATCCGCGACCTGCCGGGCACGGAGACCATCACCGTCTACAAGCAGGGCGAATGGGCCGACCTGTGCCGGGGACCGCACTTCCCGACCACGAAATTCGTCGGCAAGGCCTTCAAGCTGACCAAGCTGGCCGGCGCCTACTGGCGCGGCGATTCCTCGCGCGCCCAGTTGCAGCGCATCTACGGCACCGCCTGGGCGACCAAGGAGGACCTGGACGCCTATCTGCTGCGCATCGAGGAGGCCGAGAAGCGCGACCACCGCAAGCTGGGCCGCGCCATGGAGCTCTTCCATATGCAGGAAGAAGGCCGTGGCATGGTCTTCTGGCACCCCAAGGGCTGGGTCCTGTGGCGCGTGCTGGAGGCCTATATGCGCCGCCGCCTGGACGCCGCCGGCTATGTCGAGGTCAAGACGCCGCAGGTTCTGGACCGCAAGTTCTGGGAACAGAGCGGCCACTGGGACAAGTACCGTCCCAACATGTTCGTCTGCGAAACCGTCGAGGGCGAGGAATTGAGCCTCAAGCCGATGAACTGCCCGGGCCACGTGCAGATCTTCGACCAGGGCCAGCGCTCCTATCGCGAACTGCCGCTGCGCATGGCCGAGTTCGGGGCCTGCCACCGCTATGAGCCGTCGGGTTCGTTGCACGGCCTGATGCGTGTGCGCGGCTTCACCCAGGACGACGCCCACATCTTCTGCCGCGAGGACCAGATCGTCGAGGAGACGTCCGAGTTCATCAAACTGGCGCGCAGCGTCCACGCCGATCTCGGCATGGAAACGGCCTACATCAGCCTTGGCACCCGCCCCGAGAACCGCGCCGGCTCGGACGAGTTCTGGGACAAGGCCGAGGCCCTGATGGCCGAGTCCGCCCGCGCCGCCGGGACCGAGCCGGTCGTCACCGAGGGCGACGGCGCCTTCTACGCGCCCAAGCTGGACTTCATCGTCAAGGACGCCATCGGCCGCGAATGGACCTGCGGCACGATCCAGTTGGACTATGTCCTGCCGGAACGCCTGAACGCGACCTACATCGCCGAGGACGGCCAGAAGCACCGCCCGGTCATGCTGCACCGCGCGATCCTGGGCAGCTTCGAGCGCTTCATCGGCATCATGATCGAGAACTACGCCGGGGCCTTCCCGCTGTGGCTGGCGCCGACCCAGGCCGTGGTGGCGACCATCACCTCGGACGCCGACGACTATGCCGAAGAGGTCGCCGCCAAGTTCCGGGCGGCCGGCCTGCGCGTCGAGACCGATCTGCGCAACGAGAAGATCAACTACAAGATCCGGGAACACTCGGTCGGCAAGGTGCCGGCCATCGCCGTCGTCGGCCGCAAGGAAGCCGAGGAAGGCAAGGTCGCCATCCGCCGCCTGGGCAGCCAGGCCCAGACCGTGGTCACCATCGAGGAAGCCATCGCCCTGCTGACGGACGAGGCCACCCCGCCTGACCTGAAGCGCCTCCGCGACGGCAAGGTCTGAACATGAGAACGCCCCGGTCGAAAGGCCGGGGCGTTTTTCTTTGGGCGCCCCCGCCCCTTTCCTCTGTCATCCCGGAAGCCCGCAGGGCTATCCGGGACCGCCCGACAAGCCGACGTCGGCGTCCTGGGCGGTCCCGGCTCTGCGCCTCGCGAAGCGAGGCTACGGCCGGGATGACGAGTGAGTTCACTGCGCTGTCAGGCCGCCGTCGATCTTGAACTCGGCGCCGGTGACGAACTTGGACTCGTCGGAGGCCAGGTAGAGGACGCAGTAGGCCACGTCGTCCGGCTCGCCGATGCGTTTCAAGGGGATGCCGCGCGCCAGTTTTTCGTGCGCCGTCGTCTCGTCTCCGCCGGCCAGGGCGACGAAGGGGTCGAGGATCGGCGTCTTGATGAAGACCGGGTGGACCGAGTTGGCGCGCACGTTCCAGCCGGCCTTGGCGCATTCGAGCGCCACCGTCTTGGTGTAGAGCCAGACCGCCGCCTTGGTGGCGTTATAGGCGCCCATGCCCGGCGCCGCCGCCAGTCCGGCGATCGACGAGATGTTGACGATCGAGGCCGCGCCCGAGGCCCGCAGGTGCGGCAGGGCGTGCTTGCAGCCCAGCATGACGGATTCGAGGTTCACCGCCTGGACCTGACGCCAGTGCTCCAGCGTGTCCTGCTCAGCCCACAGCAGCTGACCGCCGATGCCGGCGTTGTTCACCAGAATGGACAGGCCGCCCATGTCCTCGGCGGCGGCGGCGACCACGCGGACCCAGTCGTCCTCGCGAGTCACGTCGTGCTCGTAGGCGAAGGCCGCGCCCGGATGCTCGGCGTTGATGGCTTCGGCCAGAGCCTTCGCGCCGTTCAGGTCGCGGTCGGAGACGGCGACCTTGGCACCTTCCCGCACCAGCATCCGCGCCATGGCCTGACCCAGACCGCCCGCCGCCCCGGTGATGAGGGCGGCCTTGCCGGCGACGCGCCCCGTCATTCGACCTGGCCCTTCACGGTGTCGTCGATGAAGCGGGCCATGGCGACATCCTTCTCCGTCACCCCGCCCGCGTCGTGGGTGGTCAGCAACACCTCAACCCGGTTGTAGACGTTGGACCATTCGGGGTGGTGGTCGGCCTTGTCGGCCAGCAGGGCCACGCGGGTCATGAAGCCGAAGGCGGCGTTGAAGTCCTTGAAGCGCAGCGACCGCGCGATGGCCGGGCGCGGATCGTCGGCGCGGCGCCAGTCGGGCAGGCCCTTCAGAACCTCGGTCACATCCAGGGCGGCGGCGGTCATGGGGCGTCTCCTCAGCGTTTCTTCAGGCGTATCGCGCGCCCCGACCGGCGGCAAGCCGTGGGATGGCGAAGCAAGCTCGACTTATTCTCCCTTCCCCTCGAGGGGGAAGGGTCGGGGATGGGGTGTAGGAGCCGAGGTCGACGGTGTGGCGCGGGAGGCTGAGCGGTTTATGCCTCAGATGCTTTGATCGGTTGGGGCAGCAGCCTCACCCCCACCCAACCCTCCCCCCTCGAGGGGGAGGGCTTTCAACGGCTGCGACGCTTCCCCGGATGACGCCGCGCGCGCGAGGCGTTACACCCGCATCCATGACCCAGGCCGACAGCACCTCCCCCTCTGGCAAGACCTCCTCCTTCGGCTTCCGCGACGTGGACGCCCAGGAAAAGGTCCGCATGGTGCGCGGGGTGTTCGATTCCGTCGCCTCCAACTACGACCTGATGAACGACCTGATGAGCGCCGGCGTGCACCGCCTGTGGAAGGACGCCACGGCGGCCAAGCTGAACGCCCGGCCCGGCGAGGTCATCCTCGACATGGCCGGCGGCACCGGCGACATGGCGCGGCGCTATTCGAAGATGGCGCGCGCGGCGCAAGCGCGGCGCGGCGGTGAGGACGCCACCGTCATCGTCATGGACTACAACGCCGAGATGATCCTGAACGGCGTGGCCAAGGGCGGCGAGCCCGAGATGGCCTGGGGCGTCGGCGACGCCATGAACCTGCCCCTGCCGGACGCCTGCCTGGACGCCTATTCGATCAGCTTCGGCATCCGCAACGTGTCCGACGTGTCGGGGGCGCTGAAGGAGGCGCGACGCGCGCTGAAGCCGGGCGGCCGCTTCATCTGCCTGGAGTTCTCGCGCCCGACGACCGAAGCCCTGCGCAAGGCCTATGACGCCTGGTCCTTCCACGCCATTCCGCGCATCGGCGAATGGGTCGCCAAGGATCGCGACAGCTACCAATATCTGGTCGAGAGCATCCGTCGCTTCCCCGATCAGGCGACCTTCAAACGGATGATCGAGGAGGCGGGCTTCGGCCGCGTCAGCGTCACCAACCTGTCGGGCGGGATCGCGGCCATCCACCACGGGTGGGCGATCTGAGCCGGCTGTCCGTCAATACCCCGCCGCCCGCGCCGACGCCGGAGCCGGTCCGCGATCCGCTGGGCGCGACCTTGCGCCTGATCGGCTGGGGCTGGGTGCTGGCGCGTCACGACGCCCTGATCCCGCGCGAGGTCAATCCTCTGCTGCCCGCCTGGACGCGCCCGTTCGCGCGGCTGGTGCAGATGACGGTCAGCAAGAAACACCGCGCCGGTCGCCCCGGCCAGCGCGTCGGCCAGGCCTTCGAACACCTCGGCCCCGTGGCCATCAAGCTGGGTCAGGTGCTGGCGACGCGCGCCGACATCTTCGGCATCCAGTTCGCCCAGGATCTGGGCCGACTGAAGGACAAGCTGCCCCCCTTCCCGCTGGATGAGGCCCGCGCCGAGATCGAGCGCTCGCTGGGTCGCCCGGTCGAGAGCCTGTTCCGCGATCTGGGCGAGCCGGTCGCCGCCGCCTCGCTGGCCCAGGCGCACCCCGCCTGGCTGGCCGACGGCCGCAAGGTGGCGGTCAAGGTGCTGCGGCCCGGCGTCGAGCGCCGCGTGGCGCGCGGTCTGGATTCCATGCGCCTGGGCGCCAAGCTGGTGCAGAGGTTCGTCGAGCCCGCGCGGCGGCTGGAGCCTCAGGCCTTCGTCGAGATCATCGCCCGCTCGCTCCAGCTCGAGCTGGACATGCGGCTGGAGGCGGCCGCCGCCTCGGAGCTGGCCGAGGTCATGGCCAAGGACGGCTACATGTCCGCCCCCGCCATCGTCTGGGACGGGGTGGGCAAGCGGGTGCTGACGCTGGAATGGGCCCCCGGCCTGCCGATGACCGACCCCGCGCTGGACACCCTGCCCGGGCTCGACAAGGACGCCCTGGCCGACAAGGTGGTGCGCGCCTTCCTGATCCAGGCGCTGGACCACGGCGTCTTCCACGCCGACCTGCACGAGGGCAATCTGTTCGCCCGCGCCCCCGCCGAGCTGACCGCCGTCGACTTCGGCATCGTCGGCCGTCTGGGACCGTCCGAGCGGCGCTACCTGGCCGAGATCCTGTGGGGCTTCATCAGCCGAGACTACGACCGCATCTCGCGGGTGCATTTCGAGGCCGGTTACGTGCCGCCGCACCACTCGGTCGACACCTTCGCCCAGGCCCTGCGCGCGGTGGGCGAGCCGGTCATCGGACGACAGGCCAGCCAGGTGTCGATGGGTCGCCTGCTGGGCCAACTGTTCGAGATCACCGCCCTGTTCGACATGCACATGCGGCCCGAACTGGTGCTGCTGCAAAAGACCATGGTCTCGGTCGAGGGCGTAGCCCGCCGCCTCAACCCCGACCACGACCTGTGGGAGGCGGCCAAGCCCGTGGTCGAGCGCTGGATCAAGCGGGAGCTGGGTCCGTCGGCTCAGGTCAAGGAGACGCTGGAAGAGGCCCTGGCAGCCCTGAAGGCTTTGTCGCGCCTGGTGCAGAACCCGCCGCAGTCTCAGACGTTGGTGATCGAGAAGGCCGGAACCCGGCCCTGGGTGGTCGCCGCCGTCACCGTCGCCGTCTGCGCGTCGATGGCCGCCCTGGTCCTGACTCTTTGGCCCGCGATCGTCGCCTGACGCTTGTTCGGAGCCCGCCGGTATGAAGACGCTGATCCTCGCCGCCTCTATGCTGGCCGCGAGCGCGCTCGCCCTGTCGGCGACGGCCCAGACAACGGCTCAGACGACGGCTGCGGCGACGCTTCCTGACGCCTTCGGAAAACCGGATCCCGCGCCCGCCCAGGCGCCCGCTCCCGCTCCTACAGCGCCCGACATCGCCCGTTCGGAACAGGCGCTTCGCGCCGTGATCGCCTCGCTTCAGTCCGACAAGATCGACTATTCGGTGTTCAGCCCCAACCTGGCGGAGCAGATCCGCGAACGGACCGCCGACTTTGCGTCCCGCGTCCGGCAGCTGGGCGCGATCCAGGCCATCGAGTATCGCGGCCAGAAGGACGGCGCCGAGCTGTTCCGCGTCGTTTTCGAGAAGCAGGCGACCGACTGGGTCATCTCGTTCGACGGCGAGGATCAGATCAACGCCCTGCTGTACCGTCCGGCGCAGGGCGACTGATCGTCAATCCAGCGAGGGTTTTCCGCGTCCGCTCTTGATCGTCGAGCGCGTCGACTTGCCTTTCAGCCGCCGCTCCTTGGACGCCCGCGTCGGGCGGGTGGGCACGCGATAGACCGGCTTGATCGAGGCCTCGGCCACCATCTCGTCCAGCCGCTCGACAGCGTCCGCCTTGTTGCGTTCCTGGGTGCGGAAACGGACGGCGGTGATCTGGATGATCCCTTCCAGCGTCAGGCGGCTGCCCGCCAGCTTCATCAGCCGCGCCTTCACCGGTTCGGTCAGGCTGGGCGTATTCTTGACGTCGAAGCGCATCTGGACGGCGGTCGACACCTTGTTGACGTTCTGCCCGCCCGGCCCCCCGGAGCGGAAGAAGCGGAACTCCAGCTCGTCCTCGGGAATCCGGCTCACGTTTCAGCCTTGGGGGGCGAGACCTTCCGTGCACGGACGACTGCCGTATCCAGGGCCTGAAGGAACCGGGAACGGTCGGCGGTCGAGAAGGGCGCAGGGCCGCTGGTCGCCACCCCCATGGAGCGCAGATGTTCGCCGACCATCCGTCCGGCCAGGGCCGAACCGATGGAGTCGGGGGTGAAGGGCTGGCCGTTCGACTTCAGCGCCTGGGCCCCGGATTTCAGGCAGCGGTCGGCCAGGGGAATGTCGGCAGTGATGACGATGTCCCCGGTCACGGCCCGTTCGGCGATCCAGTCGTCGGCGACGTCGGGGCCGGCGTCCACCACCACCTGTTCGATCAGGGGTTCGCGCGGGACGTTGATCCAGGCGTTGGACACCACGAAGACCTTGAGCCCGTAGCGGCGACCTACGCGATAGACCTCCTCCTTCACGGGGCAGGCGTCGGCATCGATGTAGAGGGTGGTGGGCATGAGGCGTCTTATGGCCCTTCTCCCCTTGCGGGAGAAGGTGGCAGGCGAAGCCTGACGGATGAGGGGTCTCGCTTGCCCTCGCCCCATACTCAAATGAAAGCGCCGCGACCTTTCGATCGCGGCGCTCACACCCCTCATCCGAGGCCTTCGGCGCACCTTCTCCCGCAAGGGGAGAAGGACGTTACTGCGGGTAGGCGACGGGCATCGCGCCTTCGCCGCCGGTGCGGTAGCGATCGCGCAGCAGCAGGTTGCGGGCCTGCAGCGGCTGCTCGATGCCGTCGACGAAGACGGCCGAGGGCTGGCTCAGGGGCTCCAGCGGATCGCCGGACCAGACCACCACGTCGCCCGCCGCGCCGGGCTTCAGTTCGCCGAACTGGCCGTCGAAGCCGAAGATGCGGGCCGGATTGACCGTGATCGCCGCGATGGCCGCCTCGAACGGCAGGCCGTGGGAAACGGCGTTGCCGGCGTTGTAGCGGATGTCGCGGGCGCGGTGGGCTCCGCCTTCATTGCCCTTGAGGGCGATGACCACGCCGGCTGCGTTCAGCGCCGCCGCATTCTGCATCCGCGCCGCCCGCATCTCGAAGTTCGAGGGCAGGTTGGAGATCGGATTGAGCAGGACGGGGACCTTGGCCGCGGCGATGTCGGCGGCGACCAGCCAGCCTTCCTCGGCGCCGTCCAGGATGACCTTGACGCCTTCCTCACGCGCCAGACGCAGCACCTGCTGGATGTCCGAGGCGCGGTGAACGCTGACGATCAGCGGCATGCGCCCGTCGGCGACCGGGATCAGGGCCTCGAGGTCGGCGCGCGACAGCGACAGGTCGCGCAGCGCCGCGCGGTCATAGGCGGCCTTGTTGCGGGCGTAGAGGCGGACCTCGGCCAGGGTCTCCTTGAACAGGACGAACTCGGCCCCGCGTGCGCCGCCGGCGACCGTGGCGCCGGCCTCGCCGAAGGGCGCGACCATGGCCACACGCGGCTTGACCAGGATGTCGGTGCCGCGACCCAGTTTGATGACCGCCGCCTGACCGGCGAACAGGCCCGGGGTCTGGAAGCCGCCCGAACCGGCGCCGGCGAAGTCGGAATCGTCATGGCTGTGGCCGCCGCCCGAGCCGGCGTGCTGGGGCGTGACCACGGCGCGGGTCACGCCGCCCAGCCGGGCGACCGGCAGGGTGAAGGACCAGGGGTCGAGGCCGTAGGAGACGTCGAAGGCGGCGCTCAAAGTATTGGCGTTGTTGCCCAGATCGTTGGAGCCGCGCACGGAGCCGACTTCCGTACCGCCGAGACCGGAATCCACGGCGACGAAGCCGGGGGTCACGACCTTGCCGCGGGCGTCGATGACGCGGACGCCCGACGGCGCCGCGCCGGTTCCGACCGAGACGACCCGGCCGTTACGGACGACCACGGTGCCGTTCTCGATCACCGAGGTTCCGGTCAGGACGCGACCGCCGGTGATGGCGACGTCTTGCGCCAGAGCCGGGGCCGAGAGCGAAAGCGCGGCGATCGCGCCGGCGATGAAGGATTGGATACGCATGGTTCAGCGAGCTCCCTGAGCGACGCCGGCGGCGGGCTGGGCGAAGCCGGGCTGGCCCAGCTCGAAATCGGATACGGGCTGATAGGCCGGGTTGCTGCGGTCAAACGCCAGGCCGCCGTCGATGAAGACCTGATCGGCGCGGGCGTAGATCGAGAAGGGATCGGCACTCCAGATCACCACGTCGGCGCGCTTGCCGGTCTCCAACGAGCCGGTCTCCTTGTCGATGCCGATGGCCTTGGCGGCGTTCAGCGTGATCCAACTGATGGCGTGCTCTTCCGAGATGCTCATCCCGGCGCGACGGCCGGCCGACACGGCGGCGGCGGCCTCCTGATTGAGGCGCTGGATCAGCAGGTCGTCATCCGAGTGGATGACGGCGCACGAACCTTCGGGCGCATCGGTCAGGGCGGCGTTTTCCTCGATGCCGTCCAGGGCCTCCATCTTGAAGCCCCACCAGCCGGTCCACATGGCGGCGCAGACGCCTTCACGGGCCAGCAGCGGCGCGATCTTGTAGGCCTCGACCGCGTGGTGGAAGGTGGTGATGCGGTAGCCGAACTCCTTGGCCACATCCAGCATGACCGCCATCTCGTCGGCGCGGTAGCAGTGGTTCTGGATCAGGATCTTGCCTTCCAGCACGCCCGCCAGGGTTTCCAGCTGCAGGTTGCGGGTCGGGGGCGTGCCCTGACCGTCCTCGCGCCACTTGTCCCACTTGGCCTTGTATTCGCGGGCGGCGATGAAGGCGGCGCGGTAGCCGGCGACATTGCCCATGCCGGTGGCCGGCGACTGGTTGCGCGAGCCATAGACGCGGCTGGGGTTCTCGCCGCAGGCCATCTTCAGGCCGTAGGGGGCGTCGGGGAATTTCATCCCCTGCATGGTCACCGACGGCACGTTGCGCACCGTCACGCCGCGCCCGCCGAACAGGTTGGCCGAGCCGGGCAGGATCTGAAGCGTGGTCACGCCGCCGGCGCGGGCGGCGTTGAAGCCGGGGTCCTGGGGCCAGATCGAATGTTCGGCCCAGACCTGGGCCGTGTTCGGATTGGTCGCCTCATTGCCGTCGCTCATGCCCTGAACGCCGGGCGAGGGATAGACGCCGAGGTGGCTGTGAATGTCGATGACGCCGGGCGTGACGTAGCGGCCGCGCGCGTCGACGACCTTGTGGCCCGCCGGGACCGGAGTGTTCGACCCGCCGACGGCGGCGATGCGGCCGTCGGTGATGATCACCACGCCGCCTTCGATCTTCTGACCGGCGCCGGTCAGGACCGTGGCGCCGACCAGGGCCAGGTTCTCACGCGGCAGGCCGCGATAGGTCGAGGGATAGGGGTCGGTGTTGGCCCAGCCGTCCAGGCCCGGGGCCATGGTGCGGTCCTTGGACGACGAAGCGGTCGAGGCCGTCTCCGTCTTGGGCTTGGCGTCGCCGGTCGTGGCGCAGGCCGAAAGACTGAGCGCGCCGAGCGCGCAGGCGATGACGGCGAGGCTGGAGCCCCGCAAGCGGCTGGATGACATGAACGAGACCCCCTCGCGCCCGCGAACGGCGGGCATACAATGGGCGACATAGAAACCTTAGTTTCCCCTAGCGTAAAGCTTTAAAACTCAGCCCACGGACAGGCGGTCGCGCACCCCGGCCTCGTCCAGCCCCTCGATCTCGATCATCTTCAGCCGCGACTGGCCGCCGCGCGACAGAGTCACCGCCCGCTTGGGCACGCCCAGAGCCTTGGCCAGAAAGGCGATCAGGGCGGCATTGGCCTCGCCCTCGACCGGCTGGGCGCGGACGCGGACCTTGAGCACCGGTCGCCCGTCGGGGTCCACGTCCCAGCCGTCGATGCGGTCGGAAGCGGCGCGAGGCGTCAGCTTGATGGCGAGGCGGGCGGTCATGGAGCCTGTTTTCGCTTGAGAGGGCCAAGCCACCTCTTCCCGCTCATCCCGGCGGACGCCGGGATCCAGTAAGAGCCACGCGCGCCACGGTGGAAATCCGTTCCGATACCGGGCGTAGCCGCTTGAAGCCAAAGAACTGGATCCCTGCGTCCGCCGGGATGAGCGGTAGTAAAGGGGCCGCAAAAGAAAACGCGCCGGACGGTCTCCCGTCCAGCGCGCTTCATGTCAGCCTGTAGCAGCCCTTAGCCCAGGGCGGCCATCAGGTCCGGCACGGCGGTCTTGTAGTCGGCGACTAGGCCGTAGTCGGCGATCTGGAAGATCGGGGCGTCGGCGTCCTTGTTGATGGCGACGATGACCTTGGAGTCCTTCATCCCGGCCAGGTGCTGGATGGCGCCCGAGATGCCGATGGCGATGTAGAGGGCCGGGGCCACCACCTTGCCGGTCTGGCCGACCTGATAGTCGTTGGGGGCGTAGCCGGCATCGACGGCGGCGCGCGAGGCGCCGATGGCGGCGCCCAGCTTGTCGGCCAGAGGCTCCATCACCGCGTGGAACTCCTCGGCCGAGCCGAGGGCGCGACCGCCCGAGACGATGATCTTGGCGGCGCCCAGTTCGGGGCGGTCCGACTTGACCATTTCCTCGGAGACGAAGGCGGTCCTGGGCGCTTCACCGGCCGCGACGCTCTCGACCGAGGCCGAGCCGCCTTCACCGGCGGCGACGAAGGCCGTCGGGCGCACGGTGATGACCTTCTTGCCGTCGGCCGACTGCACCGTCTCCAGCGCGTTGCCGGCGTAGATCGGACGCACGAAGGTATCGGCCGAGACGACCTCGACGATGTCCGAGATCGGCGCCGTATCCAGCTTGGCGGCGATGCGCGGGGCGAAATTCTTGCCGTCGGTGTTGGCCGGGGTCAGGATGGCGTCGTAGTTGGCCGCCAGCGGCAGGACGGTGGCCTCGACGGCCTCGGCCAGGCCGTGAGCCACGGCGTCGCCTTCGGCCAGCAGGACCTTGCGCACGCCGGCGATCTTGGCGGCGGCGTCAGCCACGCCCTTGGCGTTCTTGCCGAGGACCAGAACATCCACGTCCGACGACAGGGCCAGGGCGGCGGTCACGGTCTTGTTGGTGGTGTCGCGAACGACCGAACCGTCGTGGTCGGCGATGACGAGAACGGCCATTTACAGGACCCCCGCGGACTTGAGCTTGGAAACCAGTTCGGCCGCATCGGCGACCTTGACGCCCGCCGAACGCTTCGGCGGCTCCGTCACCTTCAGAACCTTGAGGCGATCCGCGACATCGACGCCGTAGTCGGCGACCGCCTTGACCGCGATCTCCTTCTTCTTGGCCTTCATGATGTTGGGCAGGCTGGCGTAGCGCGGCGTGTTGAGACGCAGGTCGACCGACACCACCGCCGGCAGGGTCGCCGACAGGGTCTGCAGGCCGCCGTCGACTTCACGGGTGACGACAGCCTTGCCGCCGTCGATGACCAGCTTGCCGGCGAAGGTGGCTTGCGGCCAGTCCAGCAGGGCGGCCAGCATCTGGCCCACCGCATTGTTGTCGCCGTCGATCGACTGCTTGCCCAGCAGGACCAGGTCCGGCTTCTCTTCGTCGATCACCGCCTTCAGCAGCTTGGCGACGGCCAGCGGCTCCAGGTCCGCGTCGGACTGGATCAGGATGCCGCGGTCGGCGCCCATGGCCAGGGCGGTGCGGATGGTCTCCTGGGCCTGGGTCACGCCGATCGAAACGACGACGATCTCGGTCGCCGTGCCCGCCGCGTGATGCTCCTTGCCTTCCTTGAGCCGAACGGCCTCTTCGACGGCGATTTCGTCGAAGGGGTTCATGCTCATCTTGACGTTGGCCAGGTCGACGCCGGTCTGGTCCGCCTTGACGCGGGCCTTGACGTTGGAGTCGATCACCCGTTTTACCGGGACGAGTACCTTCATGAGCCTATCCACTTGGTCTTCGGAATGTCGGCCGAGGGATTGGACCGGCGCAACGGGCCTGTCAACGTAACGCTACGTGAACTGCGGTCGTGTCGCGGGCGTATTTTTAATCTATGAGACCTGCATGAAACGCTTCCTGACCATCGGCCGCCTGAGCGTCCTGTTCTTCAGCCTGTTCGCCGTCATGGTGGCCGGAATCTTCGTGTTCCAGCGCTACTGGATGGAGCCGGGCGAGCGCTGCGAGGCGGCGGGCAAGTGGTACGACATCGAGAGCCGCATCTGCGCCCAGCCCATCTCGATCGCCGAAGTCACCGGCCGCCCCATCGGCGTCACCCGCGCCCAGGCCTCGGCCGAGAAAAACAAGGAACTGGTCGTCATCGAGGATCAGTTGAACGCCGAGAAGCGCGCCCGCGACGCCGCGACCGCAGCAGAACGGGCGCGGATCAAGGCCCTGCAACAGCGATAAGAAAAGTCATCCCGGCCGCAGCTCGCTCGCGAGCGGAGAGCCGGGGACCGCGCAAGACGCCGCGCTTCCTGCGGTCCCGGATAGCGGCTGCGCCGCTTCCGGGATGACGAGGCGTCGAGCCTGACCTCAGCGCGTCGCGCCGGGCTTCCACAGGATGTCGGCGGCGCCGTTGGCGTTGGCGCGGCGGGCGGCCACGAATAGATGGTCCGACAGCCGGTTCAGGTAGCGGACCGCCTCGGGATTCACCGGCTCGCCGGATTCCACCAGACGGATGGCGTCCCGCTCGGCCCGGCGGCAGACGGTGCGCGCCAGATGCAGGTGCGCCGACAGGGGCGCGCCGCCGGACAGGATGAAGCTGTCCAGCGGCTTCAGGCTTTCATTCATCCAGTCGATTTCGGTTTCCAGCCGCTCGACCTGGGAGGCGATGATGCGCAGGGCCTCCCATTTCGGAGCCGGGTCCAGCGGCGTGGCCAGGTCGGCGCCGAGGTCGAACAGCTCGTTCTGGATGCGGCCCAGCATGGCGTCGATGCGGTCGTTCTGGCCGCTGTTGAGACGGGCCACGCCGATGACGGCGTTCAGTTCGTCCACTGCGCCGTAAGCCTCGACCCGCAGATCGGTCTTGGACACGGGCGCGCCCGAGGCCAGACGCGTCTGACCGCCGTCGCCGGTGCGGGTGTAGATCTTGTTCAGCGTGACCATCGCTCAGCCGCCCATCTTGAGTTTTCCGGGCGACATCAGCCGCCGTGCGTGGATTTCCACCACATCCCGGCCATCAGCAACAGCACCGCCGTCGCCTGCAGGACGATGCGCAGCCGCATCAGCTTGTTCGAGTTGGAGCGGGCGAAATCGCCGCCGCGATACAGGGTGTAGACCCCGAAGCCGAGGGTGATGGTGACGGCCGCGATGGCGATGAGGATCAGGATGTCGAAGATTTCCATGACCGTCTTCTAAGCCTCGCGCCCGGCGCACGCCAGCGTTCGCGAGGGGCTGGGGCCCTTGAAGAAACTGCGACCGATTCGCACATCCCGGCGCAGCGCCCACTTTCTTCGGCAGCTAAGCCGTTAGTCACCTTTTGACCGGCAGACTGGCCGCCATGACTGACCGCGCCGTCCGGAATCTGGAACACCTGCGCCGCAGCGCTTCGACGGCGCGGGTGCTGAACCTGCTCAAGGTCGCCGACGAACACGGCGACACCGACGACTGGGCCGAGCGCCCCATGTTCCGCACCCCGGCGCTGAACACCTGCCTGATCATCAAACACCGGCTGCGTCGCAACGAGACCGACGCCTTTCCGGGTCGCCGCCAGGTGGCGACCAAGGTGGTCGTACCCATCGACAGCACCGACCTGAAGACCGGCGGCCGCTTCGTCTTCGTCAACCAGATCGGTTTCGAACGCGCCATGCAGGAGGCGTTCGGCATCCAGGCCGACCATCCCGACCTGAAGACCCTGCGGCTGATGGACCAGTTGCCGTCGCTGGATCCCTTCCTGCTGCGCGAGCAACTGCGGCGCGGCGGGGTCGACGCCGCCCCCTGCTATTTCGCGCTTAGCGAAGCCGACCTGGAGCGGATGCTCGCCTTCGTCCAGAAGGAGGTCGAACCCCTGGTCACCCTCAGCATGGGCGGCGGCGTGGCGGCGGTCGGCTCGACCGCGCGCATGGCGTCCAAAATCCTGTCCAACGCCCCCGGCGACCGGCTGGAGGCGCTGCGCGCCACCCTGCGGCTGGAGCCCGAGCAGTATCAGGAGGGCGTCTTCTGCTGGAAGGGCTTCCTCTACTACAAGTGGTCGCTGGCCAGCCTGATGGGCGACATCGTCCACGTCGCCGACGAGGTGGGTACGGTGAAGGCCGTCGGCCCCAGCGACCGCGCCGCCAAGGACTATATCGAGCGCGGCCGGAACGTTCTCCGCGGCCGGATCATGAAGACCTGCGAGGATGTCAGCCGCACCCTGCGCTATTACGACGACGCCTATGCGGGGCTGACGCGCGAGGGCAATCCGATCGCCTTCCGCGACTTCCTGCTGGAGGCGCCCGCCCTGTTCGCGCGCCTGGGCGACCAGCTGGGCGCGGTGCAGCACATCGTCAGCTTCTGGCGTTTCCGCTTCGGCCCCAAGGCGCCGCCGGTCGGGGTCGACGAACTGATCGACATCTTCATGGACTTCGAAACCGGCCTGATGGGCCGCGAGACCGACACCTACGACCCCCGCGACGCGGCCTGAAGGCGGCTTTCCTCCCCATGGCATGGGGAGGTGGACCGCGAAGCGGTGGAGGGGCCGCTGCGCCTGAACAAGGCCGCCCCTCCGTCTCGTCGGCTGTGCCGACGATCCACCTCCCCATTTCATGGGGAGGGAAAAGAAAAACCCCGCGCCGGCGATGGCGCGGGGTTCTTTCGCTCGGACCTTCGACGGGTCCTAGTAGCGGTAGTGTTCCGGCTTGAACGGACCCTCGGTCGGGACCGAGATGTACTCAGCCTGTTCCTTGGTCAGCGTGGTCAGCTTGGCGCCCAGCTTGGCCAGGTGGAGGAAGGCGACCTTCTCATCCAGATGCTTGGGCAGGGTGTAGACCTTGTTCTCGTAGGACGCGGCGTTGGTCCACAGCTCGATCTGGGCCAGGGTCTGGTTGGTGAAGGAGGCCGACATCACGAACGAGGGGTGACCCGTGGCGTTGCCCAGGTTCACCAGGCGGCCTTCCGACAGCAGGATGATCTTCTTGCCGTCCGGGAACTCGATGTGGTGGACCTGATCCTTGATCTTGTCCCACTTGAAGTTCTTCAGGCCCGCGACCTGAATTTCCGAGTCGAAGTGGCCGATGTTGCAGACGATGGCGTTGTTCTTCATCCGGCGCATGTGGTCGACCGTGATGACGTCCTTGTTGCCCGTCGTCGTGACATAGATGTCGGCGCGGTCGGCGACGTCGTCCAGGGTCTGGACCTCATAGCCTTCCATCGCCGCCTGCAGGGCGCAGATCGGGTCGATTTCGGTGACGATGACGCGAGCGCCGCCGTTGCGCAGCGAAGCGGCCGAGCCCTTGCCCACGTCGCCGTAGCCGCAGACCACGGCGACCTTGCCCGACAGCATGACGTCGGTGCCGCGACGGATGGCGTCGACCAGGCTCTCACGGCAGCCGTACAGGTTGTCGAACTTGGACTTGGTGACGCTGTCGTTAACGTTGATGGCGGGGAAGGGCAGTTCGCCGCGCTCGGCCATCTGATACAGGCGGTGCACGCCCGTGGTCGTCTCTTCCGACACGCCGCCGATGGCGTCGCGGATGGCCGAGTAGAAGCCGGGCTTCTCGGCGATGTAGCGCTTCATCACCGCGAACAGGGCTTCTTCTTCCTCGTTCTGCGGGTTCGACAGGACCGAGATGTCCTTCTCGGCCTTCGGGCCAAGCACGCACAGCAGGGTGGCGTCGCCGCCGTCGTCGAGGATCAGGTTCGGATAGCCGCCGTCAGCCCATTCGAAGATCTTGTGGGCATAGTCCCAGTATTCCACCAGGGTCTCGCCCTTGGTGGCGAAGACCGGCGTGCCCGAGGCGGCGATGGCGGCCGCGGCGTGGTCCTGGGTCGAGAAGATGTTGCACGAGGCCCAGCGCACTTCGGCGCCCAGGGCTTCCAGCGTCTGGATCAGCACCGCCGTCTGGATGGTCATGTGCAGGCTGCCGGCGATGCGGGCGCCCTTCAGCGGCTGGGCCGCGCCGTATTCCTCGCGCAGCGCCATCAGGCCCGGCATTTCGGTTTCGGCGATGGCGATTTCCTTGTTGCCGAAATCGGCCAGGGAAATGTCGCGAACGATGTAGTCGGTCATGAAAAGGGTTCTCGCGGCGCGGTTTTTTCTGAGCCGCCGCTATAGCGCGGCCAGCCGACCGGAGCAATCAACACA
This sequence comes from Brevundimonas sp. 01N35, assembly GCF_056399785.1. Taxonomy (NCBI): domain Bacteria; kingdom Pseudomonadati; phylum Pseudomonadota; class Alphaproteobacteria; order Caulobacterales; family Caulobacteraceae; genus Brevundimonas; species Brevundimonas sp. 01N35. The sequence goes on along the minus strand of NZ_JBFTRZ010000006.1, from coordinate 45,095 downwards.
TAAGGACATCTTTATATGACGGCCCGCCAAGGTTCCTCCGCAATCGATACGGGATTGTACGTATTTCGCTCTTAAGGGGCGCAATACCCCTAGCCTTCAAAGGGATATGCGGGCGCGCTTTCCTAGCGCCCGCGTGGGTAGCGAGACGACGATTATGGCGGGCGAAGACATCGAACACCGCATGGGCTTCATGGGTCTGGGTCAGACCTCCGCCGGTTATCGCGCCATGGGCCCGCTGCTGCGCAAGCAGACGCCGGTCGCCCTCGCCGCCTTTTACGACCGGGTTCGCGCCGAGCCGACCACCCGCCGTTTCTTCCGTGACGAAACCCATATCGACGCCGCCAGCAAGGCGCAGGAGCGGCACTGGGACGCCATCATCGACGGCCGCGCCGACGCCGCCTACGCCCAATCGGTGCGCACCATCGGCCACGTCCACGCCCGCATCGGTCTGGAGCCGCGCTGGTATATCGGCGGCTACAGCGTCATCCTGGCCCACCTGACCCGAACCATCGCTGAACGTCCGCGCAAGTTCTGGGCGAACCGGCGCGAGCACGACCGCATCACCGGCGAGGCCGTCGCCGAACTGACCCAGCGAGTCATGCTGGACATGGACCTGGCCATCTCCATCTACCTCGAAGTTCTGCAGGAAGAGCGGGACCGCGTTCAGGCCGCCCATGACGAGGCAGAGGCGCGTCAGACCGAGGTGGTCCGCGCCCTGGACGCCGCCCTGCACGATCTGGCCGAGAACGACCTGTCGACGACCATCCCGGGCGTCTTCCCCGAACAATACCGCAGCCTGCAAAACAACTTCCACGCCGCCACCCGCGCCCTGCGCACCGCCGTCCGCGCCGTGGCCGACAGCGTCGAGGGCCTGAGCGCCGGCTCCAGCCAGTTGGCCACCGCCTCGGAAGATCTGGCCAGCCGCACCGAACGTCAGGCCGCCAATCTGGAACGCACGGTCAACGAGGCCGACGCCATCGCTCGCGCCGTGGCCTCGACCGCCGACAACGCCCGCCAGACCGCCGAGGCCCTAGCCGCCGCCCGCGTCGACGTCGAGGCCAGCAGCCAGGTGGTCGGCGAGGCCGTCGCCGCCATCCACGCCATCGCCGAGTCCTCGACCGGCATCGCCCGCTTCACCAGCCTGATCGACGAGATCGCCTTCCAGACCAATCTGCTGGCGCTGAACGCCGGGGTCGAGGCGGCACGTGCCGGCGACGCCGGTCGCGGCTTCGCCGTCGTGGCCCAGGAAGTCCGCGCCCTGGCGCAACGCTCGTCCGAGGCCTCGGGCGAAATCCGCACCCTGATCTCGACCTCCTCGGCCCAGGTGGCGCGCGGCGTCGACCTGGTCGAACGCACCGGCGAGGCGCTGGAGCGCATCGGCGGGCGCGTCGTGGCCATCGACAGCCTGGCCGGCGGCATCGCCGGCTCCGCCCAGGAACAGGCCGAGGGCCTGGCCCGCGTCCGCCGCACCATGGGCGAGATGGACGACATCACCCAGCAGAACGCCGCCATGACCGAAGAGGCCACGGCCGCGGCCCGGCAACTGGCCAACGAGGCCGTCAGCCTGAACCAGCAGGTCGGCCGCTTCCGCCTGGATCGCGACGCCCCCCGCGCCCCGCATCTGCGCGCGGTCGGCTGACGCCTCGCGTTTAGGCACTGGCGCGCAAGGCGACGCCCGGCTTAACTCCCCCAAAGTTCGAAGGGGGAGTTTCGACCAATGAAGACCGTTCTGATGGGCGCCGTCGGCGCCCTGACGCTGGCGGCGGCCCTGCCCGCCGTCGCCCAGACCACGCCCAGCGCAGGCGCCGTGACCCTGATCCAGGCGGGACGGCTGCTGGACCATCCCGGCCGGGCGCCGCGCGGCCCGTCCACCCTGGTGGTGCGCGACGGCAAGGTGGTCGAAATCCGCGACGGCTTCGTCGATGCATCAAGCTTCCCCGGCGCGACCGTGGTGGATCAGCGCGACCGTTTCGTCCTGCCCGGCCTGATCGACAGCCACGTGCATCTGGTGTCCGACATCGCCGGCCAGGCCGGTCTGCTGTCCGAGGTCACCGACAGCCTGCCCGTCCACGCCTACAGCGCCGCCATGAATGCGCGAAAGACCCTGATGGCCGGCTTCACCACCGTGCGCAACCTGGGCGACAGCGGCGGCGTCACCCTGGCCCTGCGTGAAGAGACGGCGGCCCACCGCCTGCCCGGACCGCGCATCATCGACGCCGGCAACAGCATCTCGGCCACCTCAGGTCACATGGACGGGCGTCTGGGCTTCAACGACGATTTTCGCGAACACATTGCGCACGACAACGTCTGCAACGGCGCGGACAGCTGCCGCGAGGCCGTGCGGCTTCAGGTCGGTCGCGGCGTCGACCTCATCAAGATCGCCACCACCGGCGGGGTCAACAGCCGCATCGGCGCCGGGCTGGGCGCCCAGATGTTCGACGACGAAGCCAAGGCCCTGATCGACACGGCTCATCTGTATGGCAAGAAGGTCGCGGTTCACGCCCACGGCGCCGACGGCATCAACCTGGCCCTGCGCATGGGCGCCGACTCGATCGAGCACGGCACCATCTTCGACGACGAGACCTTGCAGCTGCTGCGCCGCACCCGCGCCTATTACGTGCCGACCCTGTCGGTGGTGAACGGCTACACCGAGCGGCTGGCGGCCGATCCCGAGGCCTATCCCCCCGAGGTCCTGCCCAAGATCCGCTGGCGCATCGCCATCACCGGCCAGTCGCTGCAACGCGCCGTCCCGGCCGGGGTGCGCATCGCCTTCGGCACCGACGCGGGCGTGTCGAAACACGGCCGCAACGCCGACGAGTTCGAGCTGATGGTCAGGAACGGCATGACCCCGGCGACCGCCATCGAGGCGGCCACGGTCAACGCCGCCGACCTACTGGGGCTGTCCGACGAGGTCGGGGTTCTGGAGCCGGGCAAGCGCGCCGACGTCATCGCCGTGGCGGGCGATCCGCTGAGCGACGTGACGAGGCTCAAGACCGTCGCCTTCGTCATGCGCGACGGCCGCATCTACAAGGACGAGCGCTAGTTCGTCGAACAGGGACGCGTGACTTCCGGCTTGGCCGCGCCGCCGCGCGCGGTTAAGCCGTCGATCATGGCTGACGACGCTTCGATCCGACCCGCCCGCGATCTCTCGATCCCCCGCCACGACTGGACCCTGGAGGAGGTCGAGGCCCTGTTCGCCCGCCCCTTCATGGAGCTGGTGTTCGAGGCCGCGACCGTGCACCGCCGCACCTTCGACCCCAGCGAAGTGCAGAAGTCCCAGCTGCTGTCGGTCAAGACCGGCGGCTGCGCCGAGAACTGCGGCTACTGCTCGCAGTCGGCCAGCTTCAAGACCGGGCTCAAGGCCGAGAAACTGATGGAGCCCACCGCCGTCATCGCCGAGGCCATGGCGGCCAAGGCGGGCGGGGCCAGCCGCTTCTGCATGGGCGCCGCCTGGCGCGAGTTGAAGGACCGCGACACGCCCAAGCTGGCGGCCATGATCTCGGGCGTGAAGGCGCTCGGTCTGGAGACCTGCGCCACCCTGGGGATGCTGAACGCCGACCAGGCGAAACAGCTGAAGGACGCCGGCCTCGACTACTACAACCACAACCTCGATACCGGGCCCGAGTACTATGCCGAGGTGGTGACGACCCGCACCTATCGGGACCGGCTGGAGACGCTGCAGCACGTCCGCGACGCGGGCATGTCGACCTGCTGCGGCGGCATCGTCGGCATGGGCGAGAAGCGCCGCGACCGCGCCGGCCTGCTGCACGCCCTGGCCACCCTGCCCGCCCATCCCGACAGCCTGCCGGTCAACGCCCTGGTCCCCGTTGGCGGCACGCCGCTGGGCGAGCGCGTGCTCAAGGAAGGCGAGATCGACCCGATCGAGTTCGTCCGCACCGTCGCCGTCGCCCGCATCGTCTGCCCCAAGTCCATGGTCCGTCTGTCGGCCGGTCGCGAAGGCATGACGCCGGAAATGCAGGCCCTCTGCTTCCTGGCCGGCGCCAATTCCATCTTCGTCGGCGGCAAGCTGCTGACCACGCCCAACCCGGAAGAAGACGACGACGCCAAGCTGTTCGCCCTGCTGGACCTCAAGCCCATGCCGTTGAGGGTGGGATCAAGTGTCTAGGGTCTAGTCGTCGCGTCGCGCTGCGCGCACGTCTCCGGTCATGATGGCCGCCACCGCGCTCGCCTGGGCGCGGGGAGAGATTCTGGATGGGCGTGCGGCGTAGATCGCCGAAAGGTAGGATCGGTCCCATTCCGTGAGCCCCTGCTGGCCGCCGCCGGAAAAGAGGTTCAACACCGTATCGAACCCTTGTGTCTCCGCCTGGGCGTCAAGCTGCGCCAACCCTATGAAGGCGATATAGTCGCCCAACTGGACCGTGTTGACCTCGCCGATCAGGTTCAGGTCGACGATGACGATGGTCTTGAACAAGTCGTCGACGATCTGGGTGTTCAGGCGCCCCGCACCCTTCCTGGGGATGACAGGGGCGGCTCCAATCGCGCAGTCATCGGGATTGCAATACAGCATGGCCGCAATGTCCGAATCTACCCTGCCGCCGCTCAGATCGCCCGGAATCCGCACGGCCCTCAAGCCCGTTTCGCTATCCACAGGAAGGCTCAAGGACCACCAGCGCACGGGGCGGTCGGCGTTCAGAAAGTCGCGGAACGCCGCTGCGCCGCGATCCAGACCGGTCACATTCTGACGAAAGAGCCGCGGATTGGCGTCATTCAGCGCTCGCGCCACGCCGCCGCCGTCCTCCGTAAAGACCACCACCAAATTGGGCTTGCAGCCGGGCTGGCCCGTCCGAAGGTCGAGGTTCGTCGCCGCGGTCGTTATGCGGTCGATGATGGCTTGGGCGGCTTCGCGGTCAAGATTGGCGACCCCGGGACATACCTCCCCGCGCCAGCGCGCTAGCCCCCGGCCGCTGGACGGCGCAGCCACCCGCCCGACAAAGTCCCGCACCGTCTGGGGCGTCGGCCGCCCGCTCACCGTCACCTCGGGCAGGACGGTGACGTCTGGATTGAGGCCCGTCTGCGCCTGGGCTTGGCCTGCCAGGCCCAGGACGACGGCGGCGACGATTACGATGCTCCGCATAAACGGCTCTCCTGCCCGCGACGTCACGTCGCGTAACAAGACTACGCCGATCATGAGCTCGCCTCAAGCGTGGCTCAGCACCCCCGCGCTCAAGCTTGGCAGCGGCCTACCGTCCCGGACGGCGGGTCATGGCCGAGGCGGGGGCCAGTTGCAGCCCGCGCGCCTCCAGGCCCGACGTCCAGCGGGCGGCGACTTCGACGGTGACAGGGTAGCTGAAGCCCGCGCCCATGGCGGCGCCGCGCGTCTTGGCGGCGGCTTCAAGCGCGTTGAGCTGGCCCATGATGGCGGCCGGGCTCTGGGTCTCGTCGATGATGCGGTCGGCGCTGGCGCGGGCGAAGGCGCCGGGCTTTCGGCGCATGGAGCCGTCGTCGAGGAAGGCCAGGCCGCGCTGGCGCAGCACGGCCAGCATGGCGCCCATGCCCTCGTCTGAAGTCGCGAAGCGGTCGCCCAGATAGTTGGTCACGCCGAAATAGCCGGTCGCGCGGCCCAGCAGCCAGTCCAGCTTGGCCTCGACGTCGTCGGCGCCCCCGCCGGACAGCAGGGTGTAGGGGCCAGGGTCGTTATCGGGATAGCCGGTCGGCTCCATCGGGATTTCGATCATCACCTCGTGGCCCTGGGCGCGGGCCTGGTCGATCCAGCCTTGCAGCCCCTCGGCGTAGGGGACGAAGCTGAGGGTCACCTCGGCGGGCAGGCGTTCGATGGCGGCGCGGGTGGTGACAGCGTTCAGGCCCAGGCCGCCGACGACCAGGGCCACCATCGGCTTGCCGTTGGAGCGGAACGGGCGGGCGTAGGCCTGGGCCGGAACGCGGCCGTCGGGCGCGATGCGCGGCAAGGGGCCGTTGGGACCGGGCGAGAACAGGCCGGCGATCGGGGCCTTGGGCAGGGGATTGGAGGGGGCGCGCACCGGGGCGGCGATGGCCGAACCGCCCGCCACGCTGGCGCCGTCCGGCAGGGTGATCAGGGCCTCGCCGCCAGCGGCGCCATTGGGGTCCAGCAGGGCGGGATCGCCGCTGGCCAGGTCCTGATAGAGGTCCAGCCCGCTCATGGAAAAGGCGTCGGCGCCGGTGGGGGCGGGATCGGCGGCGGCGGGGGGACGATGCAGCGCCACACGGGCCGAGGGGGCGCCCGCGCGCGGGTCGCCCAGGACGGCGACGAACAGAGCCCCGGCGGCCAGGACGAAGACGCCCGCCGCGCCCACGGCGACCGGCGGCTTCTTCAGCGTCGTCATGACGGCGCCCAAGCTCAGGCGCGACCGGCTTTCCGGCGGCGCGCCGGCGGCGGCGGCGAGGGCGGACTGGCGCTTGGCGAACATGGACAGGGCGGCGCTCGAACGACAGGGGCGGGACGGGAGAACCGCACGACGCGGTTCCCCTCACCCTCACTTATCCCCAGCGCCGGTTAAGAAACCCTAACGCGCCGTTCACCACGTCCGGAAGGATCAGTCCTTCTTCGGCGCGTTGCCCGGCGTGATTTCCGGCCCGCGCGTCGGACGGTCGGAGGACGCGTCCGGCGTCACCGTCACTTTCGGCGCCTCGGCCTCCGCCGTCTCAATGAGCTTCGAACCCGGCGCGGTGACCACGACGTTGTCCGGCGCGGCGGCCAGCCTGGTCAGGTCGCCGCCCGCGCGCAGCACGTCCAGGGCGCGTTGCAGCTGATAGTCCTTGGTCTTGTCGAAGTCCTTGCCCGGCGCCTCGTGCGGGGTGTGCGGCCCCTTGCGCTCGGCGCCGATGGAGGCGTCCAGCGCCGTGGCGTAGGCGGCCTCGGAATAGATGAAGCTGGAGCGCGAGACGATGCGCGCCTCGGCCTCGGTGCGCGCCACCTCCAGGTCCGGCTCGATGCCGATCTTCTGGATCGAGCGGCCCGACGGCGTGTAGTAGCGCGCCGTGGTGATCGACAGGGCGCCGTCCTGGCCGCCGCGCAGCGGGATGACGGTCTGCACCGACCCCTTGCCGAAGCTGGTCAGGCCGACGACCGTGGCCCGTTCCTGATCCTTCAGCGCGCCGGCCACGATTTCCGAGGCCGAGGCCGAGCCGTAGTTGATCAGGACCACGACCGGCAGGCCGCCGGTCAGGTCGCCTGGCTTGGCGGCGTAGCGTTCAATGTCCGTCGGCTTGCGGCCGCGCTGGCTGACGATCTCGCCGCGCTCCAGGAAGGTGTCGGACACGTCGATGGCGGCGGTCAGCAAGCCCCCGCCGTTGTTGCGCAGGTCCAGGACATAGCCCTTGATGCCGGGCTTTTCGCGCTTGAGTCGGTTGATGGTTTCAGTCAGTTCGCGGCCGGTGTTCTCGTTGAAGGTCGAGATGCGCAGGTAGCCGAAGTCGCCTTCCAGTCGCCCGGTGACGGACTCGACCTTGATGACCTCGCGGGTCAGGACCACTTCGCGCGGCTCCTCGCCGTCGCGCAGGAAGGTGACGGTGACGCTGGTGCCGATCGCGCCGCGCAGCTTCTCGGACACTTCGGACACGGTCAGGCCGGCGGCGTTCTGGCCGTCGATGGCGCTGATGACGTCGCCCGCCTGAACGCCGGCGCGGCCCGCCGGGCTTTCGTCCATCGGCGAGATGACCTTCACCAGACCACCCTCGGCGGTGATGGTCAGGCCGACGCCGGAATACTCGCCCGTCGTCCGCTCGCGCAGGTCGCCGTAGGATTTCGGCGGCAGATAGTTGGAATGCGGGTCCAGCGCCGTCATCATCCCCGACAGCGCCGCCTCGATCAGCTTCTTGTTGTCGACCGGAACGACGTAGGCCTGTTCGACGATGCCCAGTACGTCGCCGAACATCTGAAGCATCCGGAAGGTCTCGTTGCGCGGGGTCTGGCTGGCGACAGCCGCCGCCGATCCGCCCAGGGCCAGGGCGGCGCAACCGATGAGAAGCAGTTTACGCATTCGGTGTCTTTCCATCGGACCCGCGCGGGCTCCGGTCGTCCAGGGAGGCGCAGGCGCTCAAGCGCCAGCGTCAGATATGACGATACAATCAGCGTCCGCGCGGATTTGAAAGGACTTTCGCGCGACGACGGCCCCTATTGGAGCCGCTATTGCAGCCAGGGCGCGGGGTCGATGGGGCGCTCGTCGCGGCGCAGTTCGAAATAGGCCTCGCCGTCCTCGCCGGTCCGGCCCAGAGCCTGGCCGTCGCCGACCCTCTGCCCGGTCGTGACTGACAGCTGATCCAGCCCCGCCACGACGACCCGCCAGCCGGGGCCGAGGTCCAGGATGACCACCTCGCCCCACTCCTTCAGCGGCCCGGCGTAGGCGACGCGGGCGGGGGCCGGGGCGGCGATGACCTCGTGGCTGGAGCGCCAGCGCCAGCCGCTGGAGCCGCCGCCGAAGCGCTGCGACGGCGCGCCCTGCACCGGCGAAGTCAGACGGCTGCGACCGGCGGGCAGGCGGGCGGCGGGGGCCTCGACCACGGCGTCGGCGATGACCGGCGTCTGGCCGCCCAGGTCGCGGATGCGCGCCTCCAGCACGCGGGTGGCGCGCTCGGCGCGGGCGGCCTCGGCCCGCAGCACAGCGCGCAAGGCGACCTTGCGCGCCGACAGGCTTTCGATCTCGGCGCGGCGATCCCCCTGGGCGCTCTCGACGGTGAACAGGCGTTCGCTCGACAAGGCGGCCAGGCGGCGGATGCGCATCACCTCGGCCTGACGCTCGACCAGGGTCCTGGCCCGCGCCTGCAGTTCGGGCGTCATGGCCCGGATCAGAATGGAGGCGCGCACCGTGTCCACCGCCTTGTCCGCCGGGATCAGCAGCGGCGGCGGCGGCTTGCGGCTCATCATCTGCAGGGCCGACAACAGGCGTCCCTGACTGGCCCGTTCGCGGGAAAGAGAGGCGACCAGGGCCGCCTCGCGGTCGCCCAGCTCCTTCAGCCGGGCGCGCTGAGATTCCATCTGCACGTCGTCCTCGGCCTCGGCCCGGCGCAGGGCGGCCAATTGGCGATCCAGATCGACGACCTCGTCGCCGGCGGCCGCGGCCTCGGACCGCAGGCGGCGGGCGCGCGCGGTCTCGTCGCGATACTCGGCCTGAAGCCGGGTCAGTTCAGGATTGGGGGCCGGCGCGCGCTGGCTGGACGCCGGCCCGGCCAGCATCAGCGCCAGCCCCGACGACAGCAGAAGAAGAGAAAGGCCGCGCCGCATCAGTCGCGGTGATAGGGCGAGCCGGACAGGATGGTCACGGCGCGATAGAGCTGTTCCGCCAGCATGGCGCGGGCCAGGGCGTGGGGCCAGGTCTGCGGCCCGAAGGCCAGGGTGGAACGCGCGGCGCGGCGCACGCTTTCGTCCAGACCGTCGGCCCCGCCGATGGCGAAGACCAGCCGCCGCTCGCCCTGATCGCGCAGCGCCGCGATGTGGTCGGCGAAGGCGCGCGAGGCATAGGTCTTGCCCCGCTCGTCGCAGGCGATCAGGTGCGCGCCCTCGGCGGCGGCCAGGATCAGCTCGGCCTGGGGGGCCTTGCCCGATTTACGGGGTTCGAGATCCAGAAGCTCCAGCGGACCCAGCCCCAGCGGACGGCCCGCCAGGGTCGCCCGCCGGGCGTAGTCGTCGGCCAGGGCGGCCTCGGGACCGCGGCCCGGCTTGCCGATGGCCGCGATCGCCAGCTTCATGGGGTCAGCTCAGTTCGAGGATCAGGCCGCGCCGGCGCCGCCGCGGTGGGCGCTGTCGATGGCCCAGATCTTCTCGATATTGTAGAAGGTGCGCACTTCGGGGCGGAACAGGTGGACGATCACGTCGCCCGCATCCAGCAGCACCCAGTCGCAGTGCGGCAGGCCCTCGACCTTGACCTTGCCCAGGCCCATCTCCTTGAACATGCGCAGCAGGTGATCGGCCAGAGCGCCGACGTGGCGGTTCGACCGACCCGAAGCCACGATCATGGCGTCGGACATCGGGCTTTTGCCGCGCAGGTCGATCAGGACCATGTCGAGCGCCTTGTCGTCGTCGAGCTTGGCGATGATGGCGCGTTCCAGATCGGTCAGGCCGACTGGAAGCGGGGCTTGATCACCGGTACTGGGACCGCCTTCTGCCTGACCGTCTTCGGAATGGACGGAATCGATCGGGTCCATTTCATGGGCCGCGTTGGAAACGGCGGCGTTTTGCGCATCGTGCGCGGACGAGGGGGTCAGCGGAGGGCTCCGAGGAGATTACTAAAGCGGCAACCTAGCACGTTCCGGCCGAAAGGTCACCCATCGCTCGCATAGAGGCAGCCCCCGGCGGACGCTTCCCGCAAAGGAAGCGTTCCTTGCGGCTCTATCGAACGCCTCCCCCGGCTCGGGCTCAGAGGTTCGGCGGTTCAGGAGCGGAGGATCGCCGCCCCGGTCATCGGATGGGTCAGCGTCACATTCTGCGCCGCCTGGATGCGCCATTCGTCCTCGCGACGCGTCGCCACGGCGAGGATCAGGGTATCGACCTGATGCGGCCCGGCGGGATGCGCCGCGCCGGCGCTGAGCCGCGTCCAGAAATGCAGGATGGCCGTATCGCCGGAGATCGGATCGACATCGGGCGCGTCGATCGCCAGCGTTGAATCGCGATAGATCGACGTGTGGATGCCGACGTGGCCGGCGACGATCTGATCGACCCCGCGCCAATAGGTCCCGAACCGGTTCACGAAGGTCGCGTCGGGATGGAACAGCCGACCGAAGGCCTCCATGTCGTGCGTGTTCCACGCGTCCTGGAAGCGCCTGGTGATGTCCGCCGGCCCGGTGGTCTGGCTCATGACGCCCTCTCTCCGCAGCGCCCCCGTGGAAGCGCCGCCGTTCGGCGAAATAGATGCTCGTTGATCTCAGCCGTCAATCGCCGACCGGCCGACTGCTCAGCGAGCGTCGCCGGCCGCCCGGATCGCCGTGGAGGAGCGCGGGTTCAGCGGCGCCGTCAGATAGGTCCAGGCCGGGGCCTGCAAGCTAGGCAGCAGGCCGGCCTGGGCCGCCGGAATGCGGCAGCGGGCGAAGCGCGAGGCGGCCGGCGCGGTGCGGCTGTCCAGCTGGCTGCCGGGGCGCGCGACCACGGCGACGGGCATCAGCCGCATGATGTCGGTCCAGCCGCGCCAGCGATGGAAGCTGGCCAGATTGTCCGACCCCATCAGCCAGACGAATTTCACCCCCGGATAGCGGGCGGTCAGCGCCCGCACCGTATCGACGGTCCAGCGGGTGCCGATGCGGGTCTCGAAATCCGAGACGATCATGGAGGGGCCGACCGTGGCGGCGGCGGCGCGGGCCGAGGCCATGCGCTCCGCCAGCGGCGCGGTCTCGTGGCTCGATTTCAGCGGGTTCTGCGGCGACACCAGCCAGACCACCCGGTCCAGGCCCATACGCCGCATCGCCGTCTCGGCCACATGGGCGTGGCCGTCGTGGGCCGGATTGAAGGAGCCGCCGAACAGGCCGACCTTCATGCCCGGATGCAGGTCCAGCCCGTCGCGCAGGGCGCCGGGTCGAGGGCCGAAGCCTTTCGGCGCGGGACCGGCGTGAAAGAAGGACAAGGGCGGCTCTTTATAGCGGCGGCGGACTTATGCTCACCCGTGCCCTAACATGGCCTCGCGGCCCTGTCTCGTTCGGGAGATCTAGAACTCTTTCCAGCTCGAGCCCGGATCGCGCTCGCCCGGCTGGGCCAGTTGCTGACCCCAGGTCACGACCATGAAGGCCTTATGGCTGCGGATCTTGTACTGACCGATCATCGGCGTGACCGCGCCCAGCGGCATCCCGCTGCGGCCGTCGTAGAGGAAGCCCGAAAACTCGGCCACGCCCATGCGGTCGCGGTTGGAATAGATCGACAGTTCGGGGATGGAGACGACGTTCAGCGTCTCGTTGATCGGCACCCGCATGTCGGGGATGCCGAACACCCGGCGCATCTGCTCCAGCGACAGGGCGCCGGCGCGGACCTCGAAGATGGCGTCGGCGCTGTCGCGGTCGCGGCTGATGGCATAGCCCGCGTCCGAAAGGGCGGCGCGGATGGCGCTCAGCGCATAGCGGGCGTTCTCGGCCTGGAAATAGGTCTCGTCGACAAAGACGCGCGCGCCCTGGGGGATCGGCAGGGTCAGCCCCTCGACCGCGCGGTCGGCCGCGCGGTTGACCAGCAGCATGTCGGTGGCCGTCCGGGCCGGATTGGTCTCGGTCACCGAGGCGCAGCCGCTCAGGACCAGGATCGCCGCAGCGAGGGCGACAAGACGTGCGCTCGTCAAATCACCAGGCTCCGACGTTCGCCATGGAGGCCCAGGGCTCGGCCGGGGCCAGACGCTCGCCGGCCTGCAGCAGCTCGATCGAGATGCCGTCGGGCGAGCGGACGAAGGCCATGTGGCCGTCGCGCGGCGGGCGGTTGATCACCACACCCCCGTCCATCAGGCGCTGACAGGCGGCGTAGATGTCGTCGACCGCGAAGGCCAGGTGGCCGAAATTGCGCCCGCCCTGATAGTCCTCGGCATCCCAGTTCCAGGTCAGCTCGACCTCAGGGGACTTCTCGGTCTCGGCGCGGGCCGTGTCCTGAGGGGCCGCCAGATAGATCAGGCTGAACCGCCCGGCCTCGCTGTCCATCCGGCGTGTCTGCACCAGACCCAGCAGGTCGCGGTAGAAATGCAGCGACGCCTCCAGGTCCTTCACGCGGACCATGGTGTGCAGATAGCGCATCGCTCAGTGGGCCTCGGGCGGGCGGGCCGCCGGGTCGAGGTATTCGTTCTCGGGGTGCGCGTGCGCCGACAGGACGAAGCGGCGGTCGCAATAGCCGCACTCGACGAAGTCGTCCTCGCCCATCTCCAGATAGACCAGCGGGTGGCCGAGAACGCCGCCGCCGTCGCAGGCGACGCGCTTGGACGAGACCACGATCTCTTCGGGCGGGGGGAGGATGGCGTCGGTATGGCGGGGGGGCATGGGTCCGGTCCGTCTGGAAGGCTCGCGCCGTTCCTAGAAGGACCGGACCCCGAGGTCAAACCTGCGAGGCCGGTTGGGCCGGGCGGCGAAACAGCCTGTCGAGCATGGCCTTGCGCTTCTTGAACAGGGTCAGGCCCAGGCAGCCGGCGCCGACCCACAGGCCGATCTCGCCGATCAGGGCCGAGACCGCCGCGAACAGGGCGGCGTAGGTCATGTCCAGATAGTCGAGCTTGCCCGCCAAAAGAGCCAGACCCATGCCGGCGTAGCCGAGGGCGCAGACGCTCATGGCGGCGAAACCGATCAGGCGGGTGCGAGTCAGGGGCTTCTTGGTCGGGGCTTGCAGGGCGGTCATGAGCGCTTCTCCATCAAGGCAGGTTGTCTTTATGACAAGGAACCTAGACACACGAGGAGCGCGCGTCAAGCATCATTTACACAAAGACGCGCAACCTTGTCGCCGAACCGCGCAACAGCGCCTTGGCGAACGGCCCCGCGCGCCCTACCTATGCCGCACGCTTCCGCCGTCCGAGTGAACGCCCGCATGACCGACACCCCTGCCCTGCCCGTCAACGCCATCGAGGTGCGGGGCCTGAAGAAGACCTATGCGGGCAACAAGAAGTCGCCGCCCAAGACCGCCCTGCGCGGCGTCGATCTGACCGTGCCGCGCGGCTCGATGTTCGGGCTTCTGGGCCCCAACGGCGCCGGCAAGTCGACCCTGATCAACATCATCGCCGGGGTGGTGAACAAGTCCGAGGGCAGCGTCCGCATCTGGGACCGCGACATCGACCACGAGGCGCGCGACGCCCGCGCCGCCCTCGGCGTGGTGCCGCAGGAGATCGTCGCCGACGTCTTTTTCACCCCGCGCGAGGCGCTGGAGGTCCAGGCCGGCTTCTATGGCGTGCCCGCCAACGAGCGGCGCTCGGATGAACTGCTGGCCGCGCTGGGCCTGTCGGACAAGGCCAACGCCTATGTCCGCGCCCTGTCCGGCGGGATGAAGCGCCGCCTGATGGTGGCCAAGGCCCTGGTGCACAATCCGCCGGTGCTGATCCTGGACGAGCCGACGGCGGGCGTGGACGTCGAGCTGCGCCGCCAGCTGTGGGACTATGTCCGCCGCATCAACGAAGAAGGCGTCACCGTCATCCTGACCACCCACTATCTCGAGGAGGCGCAGGAGCTCTGCGACACCATCGCCATCATCAACCGGGGCGAGGTCGTGGCCTGCGAGCCGACGCGCGAGCTGCTGAAACGGCTGGACACCCGCAACGTCGTCGTCACACCCGAGACGCCGCAGGAGGTTCCGCCCGCGCTGAAGGGGTTCCAGGTCGCGCCGCGTCCGCACGGGGCCTTCGTCGTCACCTATCGCACCGGGGAATCCAGCGTCGAACAGGTGCTGATGGCCGTCCGCGCGGCGGGCGTGACCATCAAGGACATCGCCACCGAGGACCCCAGCCTGGAAGACGTCTTCCTGGCCCTGACCTACGGCGACGCCAGCCGGCCCAGCCCGACGCAGGACTGATCGTCTTCGTCACCTCGGAAGCGGCGCAGCCGCTACCCGGGACCGCCGGAAACGCCCCTCCCTTTCGTCATCCTCCGGCGAAGCGCAGCGGAGACCGGGGGACCCGGCGGCGCCCGTAGAGCGAAAACCCCGCCGCCGCGCTTGCCGTAAAGATCGCCTTCGGCGCCGCTGGGTCCCCCGGTCGCGCCGCTACGCGGCTTGCCGGAGGATGACGGAGAGTGGGATCAAACCACCATCACCGTGCCGAGCAGCAGCTTGGCCCCCGGTTTGCCCAGCACCCGGTCGGTCGCCGCCTGCAGCGCGCGGCTCAGCCACTCCACGTCCGGCGGGGCGCCGGGCAGCAGGCGCTCGCCCGCCAGTCGAATCACTTCGTTATAGGCGGCGCTGAGACGCGGCCTCGACTGGTCGGCGCGGGTCCGCAGCGCGGCGTCGGCCACATCGACCCCGACCTCGACCGTCATCACCCCGCGTCGCCCGTCGCGGCGCAGGATGGTGGCGGTGGCCGTGGGCAGGGGGATGTAGGCGCTGGCAGGCGCGCCGCCGCCTTCGCCCTTGCCTTCGCTATTGTCCGAGGCGTCGGCGGCCTCGGCGGCGGCGAGTGCGGAACCCAGGGCGGCGAGGCCGATCAGTGCGCGACGATCCATGCCCCACCCTGCCCTGCCGCCGCTTAAGGCGCGGTTACGGCTGGCGGGCCGCACCGCCCCGGCGTAATCGGGACGGATGAGCCAGACCGATCTTTCCGCCTATCGCCCCAATGTCGGGGTGGTGCTGTTCAACGCCGCCGGACAGGTCTGGCTGGGCCGCCGCGCCAGGACGCCCGAACCGTGGAACTGGCAGTTCCCGCAGGGCGGCGTCGATGAAGGCGAAGACCTGGAGGCCGCCGCACTGCGCGAACTGCAGGAGGAGACCGGGGTCCGCTCGGTCGAACTGCTGGGCCGCACCGGGGGCTGGATCGTCTACGACTTCCCCGAGGGCATGGGCGGGCCCAAGTCGTGGCAGGGCTTCAAGGGCCAAAAGCAGGTCTGGTTCGCCTTCCGCTTCACCGGCGAGGACAACGAATTCGATCTGGCCGCCCACGGCGAGCCCGAGTTCGACGCCTGGCGCTGGGGCGCGCTGGAGGAGGCGCCCGACCTGATCGTGCCGTTCAAGCGCGAGGTCTATGAGCAGGTGGTGGCGGCGTTCGAGGGACTGCCGAAGTAACGCACCACCCATCCGCTCATCCCGGCGGACGCCGGGATCCAGTGAGAGCCACGCACACGACCGGGCCAGATCCCCGTAACTTCCAACGCCGAATTTGAAGCAAGGACTGGATCCCGGCGTCCGCCGGGATGAGCGGTCTTGTGGTTTGCGCCACGAAAAAGGCCCCCCGCCGAAGCGGGAGGCCCTGATCGTTTCAGCGTCGCAAAGGGCTTAGCCCTCGACGATTTCCGAGGCTTCCTCGGCCAGGATGCTGAGGCCCTGGGCGTTGACGTCGGCGAAACCGCCCTTGACCGCGAACTGACGACGCGCAGCGCCTTCATAGACGGTCACGACGCCCTCACGCAGGGTGGTCATGAAGGGCGCGTGGCCCGGCAGGACGCCGAAGTCGCCCTCGACGCCCGGCGCATCGACCTGATCGACCGAGCCCGCGAAGATTTCGCGTTCCGGGGCGACGAGGGAGAAGTTCAGCTTGCCCGCCATGGATCAGACTTCCGCAGCCATCTTGGCGGCTTTTTCGACGACTTCTTCGATGGCGCCGACCATGTAGAAGGCGGCTTCCGGAAGGTGGTCGTACTCGCCGTCGCAGATGGCCTTGAACGAACGGATGGTGTCTTTCAGCTCGACGAACTTGCCCGGCGAGTTGGTGAACTGCTCAGCCACGAAGAAGGGCTGCGACAGGAAGCGCTGGATCTTGCGAGCGCGCGACACGACCAGTTTGTCGTCTTCCGACAGTTCGTCCATGCCCAGGATGGCGATGATGTCCTTCAGCGCCTTGTACTGCTGCAGGGTTTCCTGAACGCGACGGGCGACGCGGTAGTGTTCCTCGCCGATGACCAGCGGGTCCATGATGCGCGAGGTCGAGTCCAACGGGTCCACGGCCGGGAAGATGGCCTGGGCCGCGATGTCGCGGTTCAGAACGGTCGTCGCGTCCAAGTGGGCGAACGAGGCGGCGGGCGCGGGGTCGGTCAAGTCATCGGCCGGGACGTAGATGGCCTGGACCGAGGTGATCGAGCCCTTCTTGGTCGAGGTGATGCGCTCTTGCAGGTTGCCCATCTCGGTGGCCAGCGTCGGCTGATAGCCCACGGCCGAGGGGATGCGGCCCAGCAGAGCCGACACTTCCGAACCGGCTTGCGTGAAGCGGAAGATGTTGTCGACGAACAGCAGCACGTCCTTGCCTTCTTCGTCGCGGAAGTACTCGGCGATCGACAGGCCGGTCAGGGCGACGCGGGCGCGGGCGCCGGGGGGCTCGTTCATCTGGCCGTAAACCAGGGCGCACTTGGAGCCTTCGGTCGAGCCGTTGTTCTTGGCCGGGTCCACGTTCACGTTGGACTCGATCATCTCGTGATACAGGTCGTTGCCTTCGCGGGTGCGCTCACCCACGCCGGCCAGAACCGAGTAACCGCCGTAAGCCTTGGCGATGTTGTTGATCAGTTCCTGCATGGTCACGGTCTTGCCGACGCCGGCGCCGCCGAACAGGCCGGTCTTGCCGCCCTTGGTGTAGGGGCAGATCAGGTCGATGACCTTGATGCCCGTGACCAGGATTTCCGACGAGGTCGACTGCTCTTCGAAGGTCGGAGCCTCGCGGTGGATCGAGCGGTATTCCGTGGTCTGGATCGGACCGGCTTCGTCGATCGGCTGGCCGACGACGTTCATGATGCGGCCGAGGGTGCCCGGGCCGACCGGCGCCATGATCGACTTGCCGGTGTCCACGACGGCTTGACCGCGGGTCAGGCCCTCGGTGGTGTCCATCGAGATGGCGCGGACCATGTTCTCGCCGAGGTGCTGAGCGACCTCGAGGACCAGGGTGAAGGGCTCGCCCGTCTTCTGGTCGACGTTCTGGGTTTCCAGCGCGTTCAGGATCGCCGGCAGGGCGCCGGTGAACTCAACGTCGACGACGGCGCCGATGACCTGGGCGATCTTGCCCGTGCCAGCAGCTTGGCCAGCGACAGCGGCGGCTGCGGCCTTCTTGGGAGCAGCCGGCTTCTTGGCTGCGGTTTTCTTCGGGGCGGTGGCGTCGGTCATGGGGTGCGTCCGGTTCGGATTGTCTGGTCGGTCGGGATCAGAGCGCTTCAGCGCCGGCGATGATCTCGATCAGCTCGGTTGTGATCTGGGCCTGGCGTTTGCGGTTGTACTGGAGCGTCAGGCTGTTGATGAGGTCGCCCGCATTGCGCGTGGCGTTGTCCATCGCGGCCATTTGCGCGCCGAAGAAACCGGCCTGGTTTTCGTAGAGGGCGGCCAGGATCTGCGTCGTCAGGTTGCGCGGCAGCAGGGTCTCGAGGATTTCCTCTTCCGAGGGCTCATACTCATAGACCGCGCCGTTCAGGTCGATCGGCTCAGCGTCGCCGGCGACAACCGCCGGGATCAGCTGGTTCGCGGTCGGGACCTGCGAGATCACCGACTGGAACTTGCTGTAGAACAGGGTGACGACGTCAGCCTGTCCGCCTTCGAAGCTTTCGGCGATCAGTTCGGCGATCGGCTGCGCAGCAGCGAGACCCAGGACCTTGTGCTCGCTCAGCTCGAAGGTCTTCACGACCTTGTCGCCGAACAGGCGCGTCAGGGGATCACGCGACTTCTTGCCCACGGCGATGACGCGGACGTCCTTGCCGTTGGCGATCAGGCTGTTGATCCGGTCGCGCGCGGCGCGGACGACGTTGGACGAGAAGCCCCCCGCCAGACCCTTGTCCGCCGTGGCGACCACGATCAGGTGACGCTGATCGGCGCCCGTGCCCGCCAGCAGTTTCGGGGCGCTGTCGCCCGAGACGCCGGCGGCCAGATTGGCGATGACCGAGGCCATCCGCGTCGCATAGGGGCGGGCGTTCTCCGCCTGCTCCTGGGCGCGCTTCAGCTTGGCCGCGGCGACCATCTGCATGGCCTTCGTGATCTTCTGCGTCGCTTTGACGCTTCCGATCCGATTGCGCATTTCCTTGAGGCTGGCCATCCGGCGCTACTCTCGCTCTCTGGTCAGTTCTTAAGCGAAGGTCTTGGCGAAGGCGGCCAGGACGTCCTTGAGTTCAGCTTCCAGCTCCGGCGTCAGAGCCTTCTTGGTGCGGATGCCTTCCAGCAGCGAAGCGTGGTTCGAGTGGACGCGGGCCAGCAGCTCGCTCTCGAAGCGGCCGATGTCCGACACCGCCACGTTGTCCAGGTAGCCGCGCGTGCCGGCGTAGATCGACACGACCTGCTCCTCGACGGCCAGCGGCGAGTATTGCGGCTGCTTCAGCAGCTCAGTCAGGCGGGCGCCGCGGGCCAGAAGCTTCTGGGTCGAGGCGTCTAGGTCCGAGCCGAACTTCGCGAAGGCGGCCATTTCACGGTACTGGGCCAGCTCGCCCTTAATCGAACCCGCGACCTGTTTCATCGCCTTGATCTGAGCCGAGGAGCCGACGCGCGACACCGAGATGCCGACGTTCACGGCCGGACGGATGCCCTGATAGAAGAGGTCCGATTCCAGGAAGATCTGGCCGTCGGTGATCGAGATCACATTGGTCGGGATATAGGCCGAGACGTCGTTGGCCTGGGTTTCGATGATCGGCAGAGCGGTCAGCGAGCCCGAACCATTGTCTTCATTCAGCTTGGCCGAACGCTCCAGCAGGCGGCTGTGCAGGTAGAAGACGTCGCCCGGGTAGGCTTCACGGCCGGGCGGACGGCGCAGCAGCAGCGACATCTGACGATAGGCCACAGCCTGCTTGGAAAGGTCGTCATAGACGATCAGGCCGTGCATGCCGTTGTCGCGGAAGAACTCGCCCATGGCGGTGCCGGCGAACGGAGCCAGGAACTGCAGCGGGGCCGGTTCCGACGCCGTGGCGGCGACGATGATGGTGTATTCCAGCGCGCCGGCTTCTTCCAGGGTCTTGACGATCTGGGCGACGGTCGAGCGCTTCTGGCCGATGGCGACGTAGATGCAGTAGAGTTTGGCGCTCTCGTCGTTCGAGGCGTTGATCTTCTTCTGGTTCAGAATGGTGTCGATGGCGATGGCGGTCTTGCCGACCTGACGGTCGCCAATGATCAGCTCGCGCTGGCCGCGGCCGACGGGGATCAGGGTGTCGATCGCCTTCTGGCCGGTCTGCATCGGCTCATGAACCGACTTACGCGGGATGATACCCGGCGCCTTGACGTCGACGCGGCGACGCTCGGTGAACTGGATCGGGCCCTTGCCGTCGATCGGCTCGCCCAGCGGGTTGACGACGCGGCCCAGCAGGCCCTTGCCGACCGGCACGTCCACGATCTCGCCCAGACGACGGACTTCGTCGCCCTCGGCGATCTGCGCATCGGCGCCGAAGATCACGGCGCCGACGTTGTCGCGCTCGAGGTTCAGGGCCATGCCCTTCACGCCGGCCTTGGGGAACTCGATCATTTCGCCGGCCTGGACATTGTCCAGACCGTGGATGCGAGCGATGCCGTCGCCGACCGACAGCACTTGGCCGACGTCGGAAACATCGGCTTCAACGCCGAAGTTGGCGATCTGCGACTTGAGGATGGCCGAGATTTCGGCGGCGCGGATGTCCATGGTGGGCTCTCTGGCTTTCGTCTTCGGTGCGGACCCGCTGGCCCGGCTTGAACTTGGAATTCGGGGTCTTTAGGCGCGCTTGAGCGCGAACTTCATCTGGTCGAGCTTGGTCTTCAGCGAGGCGTCGAACAGCTTCGAGCCCACCTTGACCTTCAGGCCGCCCAGGATCGATGGATCGACGCGGGCGGTCAGTTCGGGATCGCGGCCCAGAGACGCGCGCAGGGCCGACAGAATGCTCTTGGTCTGGGCCGCCGACAACGGCAGGGCCGAGACCACCTCGGCGGCGACGACGCCGGTCTTCTTGGCGTACAGCGCCTGGAAGCCCGCGATCACGCCCGGCAGGTCGCGAGCACGATGGTTCGCCGCCAGCAGACCAAGGAATTTCTTGGTGACAGCGTTGAACTTCGCCTTGTCGGCGATGGCCGACAGGCCCTTGCCCTGGTCCTCGGCGGAGATCACCGGCGACTGGGCCAGGCGGCGCAGGTCGGCGCTGTCCAGCCAGGCGGCCTTCAGCGAGGCGAGATCGCCGCGCACGGCGTCGAGCGCCCCCGTCTCTTCCGAGAGGTCGAACAGCGCCTGAGCATACCGTCCGCCGACTTCCGTCGTTCTGAAATCGTCCGCCACGTAATAAAGGTCCGCGATTTGAAGCGTTTGGGTCGAGTCCGGCCGCGATCTCTCGCGCCAGCCAAGGGCTTGATTTGCTTATGGAAAGCATACTTGGGACACATCTTTCGATGCATCCTTCGTCAAAGCCGCGCGGCTGATAACACGCAAGCCCCCCGGTCGCAACCAACGGGAACGGAACGATAAGGTCGCACCCGCGCTCTTTCGGCGCGCTACAACGGGGTTTCGATGGCCGCCTCGACTTCGAAGAACGTCATCCTCGCCGCCCTGGCCGGCAATACGGCCATCGCCGTGATCAAATTCGCCGCCGCCCTGTTCACCGGCAGCGCGGCCATGATGAGCGAGGCCATCCACTCCGCCGTCGATACCGGCAATCAGGTTCTCTTGCTCATCGGGCTGAGGCGGGCCGCCCGTCCGGCCAGCGAGACCCACCCCTTCGGCCACGGGCTGCAGCTCTACTTCTATACGTTCGTCGTCGCCGTGCTGATTTTCGGCCTCGGCGCCGTCATCTCCGTCCTGCACGGGATCGAACGCATCCGCGCCCCCCAGCCGATCGAGAACCCCTGGGTCAACTATGTCGTCCTGGGCCTGGCGGTCCTGTTCGAGGGCGGGTCGTGGTGGGTGGCGCTGAAGGCCTTCAATCGTGAAAGGGCGGGCCGCCCCCTGCTGCGCTCGGTGCAGGACAGCAAGGACCCGACCATCTTCACCGTCCTGTTCGAGGACACCGCCGCCCTGACCGGCCTGGTCATCGCCCTGATCGGCGTCGTCGCCAGCCATGTCTTCGACCTGCCGATGATCGACGGCGTCGCCTCGGTGGCCATCGGCGCGGTCCTGGCCGTCACCGCCGGCTTCCTGGCCTATGAGAGCCAGAGCCTGTTGACCGGAGAGGCGGCCGATCCCGCCACGCGCGCGGGGATCGCCGCCATCGCCAAGGCGGAGGCGGGCGTGGTCGGACTGAACGACCTGCGCACCATGCATTTCGGACCCAATGAAATCCTGGTCGCCCTCAGTCTCGATTTTCAGGACGACCTGACCGCCGCCGAGGTCGAGGCCACCGTCGCCCGGCTGGAGCATCGCCTCCGCGCCGCCTATCCCCAGGCGGGCCGCATCTATGTCGAGGCCCAGAGTCTGGCCAGCCACGCGGCCGTTCGCGCCGCCGTCATGGCCGGCGGCGGCCCCGGCGCCCTGGTCTCCGACGTGCCGGGTGCGACGACGCCGCCGCCGGCGCCCGCTTGATGCAACCTCACGATCCCGTTACCGCTTAGGCTTCATCACATCTCAGGACCCCCGATGCTTGAAAGCATAACCCCCCTGTTGAGCGACCCCGCCGCCTGGGCGGCTCTCGTGACCCTGGTGGTCATGGAGGTCGTTCTCGGCATCGACAACCTGATCTTCATCTCGATCCTGTCGAACAAGCTGCCGCCCGAGCATCGTCAGCGCACGCGCCGCATCGGCATCGGCCTGGCCCTGATCATGCGTCTGGCCCTGCTGGCCGCCATCGGCTGGATCGTCGGCCTGACGGCGCCCGTCTTCGACCTCGGCATCCACGGCGAGAGCTTCGACACCGCCTTCAGCTGGCGCGACCTGATCCTGATCGCGGGCGGCCTGTTCCTGGTGTGGAAGGCCACCAAGGAAATCCACCACGCCGTCGACGTCACCCCGACGAACGACATGCTGGAGAAGGACAAGAAGGACGTCGTCATCACCAACGTCGGCGCCGCCATCGTCCAGATCATCCTGCTGGACCTGGTGTTCTCGGTCGACTCCATCCTGACCGCCGTCGGCATGACCGATCACGTGCCGATCATGATGGTCGCCGTGATCATCGCCGTGGCCGCCATGCTGCTGGCCTCGGACCCGCTGGCCGACTTCATCGACAAGAACCCGACCGTGGTCATGCTGGCCCTGGGCTTCCTGCTGATGATCGGCGCCGTGCTGATCGCCGACGGCTTCGGCGTCCATGTGCCCAAGGGCTATATCTACGCCGCCATGGCCTTCTCGGCCCTGGTCGAAGGGCTGAACATGTGGTCGCGCAACGCCCAGATCAAAAAGGACCGGGCCGAAGAAGCCGCCCAGCGCGCGCTGAACAAGGCCGAGACCGCCGAGCCCGGCGTCTGATCGTGCGTCTCTGGCCGGTCCTGGCGATGCTTCTGTTGGCGCTTCCCGCGTCGGCCGAGGCGCAATCGCCGGGGCCGACCGCCCCTTCTGCCGCCGCCACGCGACCGCCGGTCTATGGCTATGAGGTGGTGCGGGCCTTCCCCCACGACCCGACAGCCTTCACCCAGGGTCTCGTCTTTCGCGACGGTGAACTGATCGAGAGCACGGGCCGCGAGCCATCCAGCGTTCGCCGCGTGCGGCTGGAAGATGGCGTCGTGCTGCAAAAGCGCGAACTCGACCCCGAGTATTTCGGCGAAGGCCTGACCGAGATCGGCGGCCGCATCATCAGCCTGACCTGGAACAACGGCGTCGGCTTCGTCTGGAACGCGACCGACCTGACCCAGACCTCCCGCTTTACCTATACGGGCGAAGGCTGGGGCCTGACCCACGATGGAACGCGACTGATACTGTCGGACGGATCGCCCAGTCTGCGCTTCTTCGATCCTACGACTTTCACTGAGACCGGAAGTGTCGCCGTCACCCTGAACGGCCGTCCGGTGCGTCAGCTGAACGAGCTGGAATGGATCGACGGCGAGATCTGGGCCAACGTCTGGCAGACCAACTACATCGTCCGCATCGACCCGGCCTCGGGCCATGTGGTCGGGATCATCGACCTGAAGGGCCTGCTGCCCGCGGGTCAGGTGAAGGACCCGCGCGACGACGTCCTGAATGGCATCGCCTGGGACGAAAAGAACCGCCGCCTGTTTGTCGCCGGCAAGAACTGGCCCAGCCTGTTCGAGATTCGGCTGACCGGGCCGCGTTAGCCCCCTCCCCGCTCATCCCGGCGGACGCCGAGATCCAGTCCTTTGGCTTCAAGCCCCGGCACCTGAAGTTCTCACTGGGCCCCGGCGTCCGCCGGGGTGAGCGGGAGTGAGTGGCGGCGCTCAAGCAGCGAGCCGCCGCGCGGCGAGCGGTAGCGCCCCCTACAGGAAACTATAAGGATCCACGTCCACCGTCAGCCGCACCGAGGCCGGCACCTTCACCCGCGCCAGCCAGGCGCGCAGGAAGGCCTGCAGGTTGACGTCGCGGTCCGCCCGGACCAGCAGCCGTTTCCGCCGCCGCCCCCGCACCAAAGCCAACGGCGCATCGGCGGGGCCATAGACCTCCAGCCGCTCGGCGTTGGGAATGGCCTCGGCCAGATCGCGGGCGACCTTCTCGACCGCCATGGCGTTCTCGCTGGACAGGATGATCGCGGCCAGACGGCCATGCGGCGGCAGGGAGGCGGCCTCGCGCTCGCCCATCTCGGCCTCGACGAAGGCGTCGCGGTCGCCCGCCGCCAGGGCCATCAGCACCGGATGTTCCGGCGTCCAGGTCTGCAACAGGGCGCGGCCCGGCTTGTCGGCCCGCCCGGCCCGGCCCGTGGCCTGGGCCAGCAGTTGATAGGTCCGCTCGGCGGCGCGCAGGTCGCCGCCGCGCAGGCCCAGATCGGCGTCAACCACCCCGACCAGGGTCAGGCGCGGGAAGTTGTGGCCCTTGGCGGCGGCTTGCGTGGCGACCAGAATGTCGATCTCGCCCTCGGCCATCGACTGGATCAGGGCGCGCGCCGATGCCCCGTCCGGCACAGTGTCGGAGCTGAAGATGGCGGTGCGCGCCTCGGGGAAGAGCTGGCGCACCTCCTCCTCGACCCGCTCGACGCCCGGGCCGACCGGGACCAGCGAGTCCTCGGCTCCGCACGACGGACAGAGCTTGGGCTTCATCATAGAAAAGCCGGTCAGGTGGCAGACCAGCCGCCCGGTGTAGCGATGCTCGACCAGCCAGCTATCGGTGTCGGGCGCCGTCAGCCGGTGGCCGCAGGCGCGGCACAGCACCACCGGGGCATAACCGCGCCGGTTGAGGAAGAGCAGGGTCTGTTCGCCACGCGCAAAAGTCTCGCCTATGGCCTCGCGCAGCGGCGCTGACAGCCAGGTCTGCGGGTCCGGCGGACAGGTGCGCAGGTCGATCAGGTCGATGTCGGGCAGGACCGCCGCCCCGTGCCGCGCCGCCAGCTTCAGCCAGCCGTAGCGGCCTTGGCGGGCGTTCCACAGGGTCTCCAGCGACGGGGTGGCCGAGGCCAGAACCACGGTCGCGCCCTCGATCCGGCTGCGCGCCACGGCTAGGTCGCGGCCGTGATAAACCAGACCCTCTTCCTGCTTGAACGAGCCGTCGTGCTCCTCGTCCACCACCACCAGCCGCAGGTTGGCGTAGGGCAGGAACAGGGCCGAACGCGCCCCGACCACGATGTTGCAGCGCCCGGCGACCACCGCCTCCCACACCTGGCGCCGACGCGGCGCGGCGACGCCCGAATGCCATTCCGCCGGGGCCGCGCCGAAACGGGCGGTGATGCGTTCGATCAGGGCCTGGGTCAGGGCGATTTCGGGCAGCAGGATCAGCACCTGCGCCGCGGGGTCCGCGCGCAACGCTCGCGCCGCCGCCTCCAGATAGGCCTCGGTCTTGCCCGAGCCCGTCACCCCGTCCAGCAGGAAGGGGGCGAAGCCGCCCTTGGCCACGGCTTCGGCGATCACGGCCGCCGAAGCCGCCTGATCCGGGTTCAGGGTGGCGGGGGCATGGTCGGGATCGGGGGCGTCGAAGACGGCGACCGCCGGGGTCTCGACGACCATCAGCACGCCCTCGTCGACCAGCCCCTTGACCACGCCCGACGACACGCCCGCCGCGCGGGCCAAGTCAGCGCCGGTCATCGACCGCTGGCCCAGGGCCTCCAGCACCGCCGTCCGCGTCGCCGTGGGGCGGGCGGGGCTGCGGCCCTCGACCCGTTTGACCCGTCGCTCGGGCCGGGGCCGGGGCGCGCGCAGGCCTTTCAAGGCGGTGGCCGCCATCTCGCCGGGGGGGCTCAGGGTCCAGCGCGCGGCCCATTCGACAAAGGTCAGGGTCCGATCCGGCAGGCGATGCTCGCTCAGCACCTGATCGATCGCCTTCAGCCGCCGGTTCGAGCCCGTGGTCTCGAACACTTCAGCCACCACGCCCCGGATCAGGCGCGGCCCCAGCGGCACGGTCACCTGATCGCCGCGCACAGCCGTCAGCCCGTCCGGAACCTCGTAATCGAAGGCCTCGGGCACCGGCAGGGGGATGAGGACGGAGGCGACTTTCACCGCGCTTCTCCTCCCCATGAAATGGGGAGGCGGATCGGCGGCGCAGCTGACGAGACGGAGGGGCCGCTTGATTTCGCCGCAACAGCCCCTCCACCCCTTCGGGGTCCCCCTCCCCACACAGTGGGGAGGAAAAAGGAAGCTCGCCCTTCGCCTTCGTCGGCGCTAAAACCTCGTCCCATGAAACTCTTTCTCGACACCGCTGACGTCGCCGTCATCAAGGACATGCTGCCCACCGGGATGGTGGACGGCGTCACCACCAATCCGTCGCTGATCGCCAAGTCGGGTCGGAACATCGCCGAGGTCATCGCTGAGATTTGCGCCCTCGTCGAGGGGCCGATTTCCGCCGAGGCCGTGGCGACCGATTTCGAGACCATGGTGAAGGAGGGCGACAAGCTGGCCGCCATCGCCCCCAACGTGGTCGTCAAGCTGCCCCTGACCTGGGACGGTCTGCGCGCCACGCGGGCCTTCGCCGACAAGGGGATCAAGACCAACGTCACCCTGTGCTTCTCGGCCGCCCAGGCCATGCTGGCCGCCAAGGCGGGCGCCACCTTCATCTCGCCCTTCGTCGGTCGTCTGGAAGACGTCGGCGCCGACGGCGTGGGCCTGCTGGAGGAAATCCGCGCCCTCTACGACATCCACGATTTTGACACCGAAATCCTGGCCGCCTCGCTGCGCAATCCCGATCACGTCACCGCTGCCGCCATCGCCGGCGCCGACGCCGCCACCCTGCCGACGGACGTTTTCAAGGCCTTGGTCAAGCACCCGTTAACCGACAAGGGTCTTGATGCGTTTTTGGCCGACTGGGGCAAGACTGGTCAGTCGATCCTGTAACTTCGACCCCGGAAAGAGGTCCTGCTTGAGCACTTCCCTGGACCTCTCTTCTGATCACGCCGAAGGCCTTCACTGGCCCGAGGTGCGGGCCTGGCTGAACGCCCACCCCGACCGGCTGCTGGACGACCGCACTCTTCTGGAAGAACTGGGCCTGCGCGCCACCGGCCGCAACGTGGTCGATTTCGGCCGCGCGGCCCTGACCCGGCTCGAAGCCGTGGTCCAGCGCGAGGCTGGCGCGCGGAAACAGATCGAAGAGATCGCCCGCGCCAACTTCGCCGCCCAGACCCAGACCCACGTCTCGGCTCTGGACCTGATGGAGGCGACCAGCCACGCCGAGCTGTCGCGTCAGTTGGACGCCACCTCGCAAGGTCGCTTCGGTCTGGCCGGGGGCGCCATCGCCATCGAGAAGCCCGGCGGCGTTCCCTTCGGCTGGAAATCGCTGGAGCCGGGCCGCGTTGATGCGCTTCTGGGCGACGACGGTCTGGACTGGCTCGGCCCCAACTTCACCGGTCTGGACCTGTTCGGCCCCGCCGAGGGCGCGGTGAAATCCGTCGCCCTGGTGCGGATGAGCCTGCACCTGCCCGGGTCGGACGGCGCCCGCCCGGCCCTGTGCGCCTTCGGCTCGCACGAGGACGACGGCTTCACCCCGGCCATGGGCTGCGAACTGGTGGCCTTCATCACCCGCGTCGTCGAACGCATGGCCGAGCGATGGGCGTTGCAGGCCTGACCGCGCCTGAAGCCCTCCTCGCCTGGCTTGAGCATCTGGCGCACGAACGCCGCCTGTCGCCAAGCACGCTGGAGGCCTATGGCCACATAGGACGGCACTATGTCGCCTTCCTGGAGCGCCATCGCGGCGAACCTCAAACCCTGGCCGATCTGGGCGCCGTCACGGCGGCCGAGGTCCGCGCCCATATGGCCGAGCGCCGCAGTGGCGGGCAGCATGGGGGCGACCGCCCCCTGAACGCCCGCTCGCTCAGCCAGACCCTGGCGGCGATCCGCGGCTTTCACGTCTTCCTCGACCGGCGCTGCGGCACGCCCGCGCCGCAACTGGCCCTGGTGCGCGGCCCGCGCGTCAAGCCATCCCTGCCCCGCCCGGTCACCGAAGATCAGGCCATGGGCCTGCTGCATGAACCCGAGTCGGACCCCGACGCCGCGCCGTGGGAGGCCGCGCGCGACCGCGCCGTCCTGACCCTGCTCTACGGCTGCGGCCTGCGCATTTCCGAGGCCCTGTCGCTGAAGCGCTCAGACGCCCCCCTGCCCGACGCCCTGCGCATCGCCGGCAAGGGCGGCAAGATGCGGCTGGCCCCGGTCCTGCCGCAGGTGCGCGAGGCCATCGACGCCTATCTGGCGCTTCAGCCCTTCGTCCTGGAGGCGGACCAGCCCCTGTTTCGGGCCAGGCGCGGCGGCCCCTTGAGCCCCCGTCAGGTCCAGGCCACGGTCCAGCGTCTGCGCGGTCGCCTCGGCCTGCCCGCCTCGGCCACGCCCCACGCCCTGCGCCACAGCTTCGCCACCCACCTTCTGAGCGCTGGGGCGGACCTGCGCTCCATCCAGGAACTGCTGGGCCACGCCAGCCTGTCCACCACCCAGAAATACACCCAGGTCGACGCCGCCCGTCTGCTGGCCGCCTACGCCGAGGCCCATCCTCGGGGCTGACCCGGCCTCGGGGCTGACTGGTCAGCGGCCTCGAACGGCGCCTATTCTCCGTGCGGGGATGGATCGCGGCGTGGAGGCAGGCCGGTGCGTGAACCGAAATCCGTCAGCCATCCCTCGCGGCGAGCCGCGCTCGTTCTGACAGCGGGCGGCGTGGTCGCCCTGGCCCTTCCCGGCCAGGGCGCGGCCCAGACCCCGCCGCCGGCTTCGCCTCCGCCCGAACCCGACGAAACCGCGCGTCTGCTCGAAAACCTGCTGACGCGGATGGGCGTCAAGGTGAACGTCGGCAGTCTGCGCGAGCCCCTGTTCGTCATCGACACGGGGGCGGAGCGCACGGCCATTTCGGATCGTCTGGCGAACGAGCTGAACCTGCGCCCCGGCCCGCCGGTAATGGTCCACGGCATCACGGCGGCGGAGGCGGTGCGGACCCTCGAACTGCCGCGGCTGGATTTCGCGGGGCGGCGCTTCACCCATCTGACGCCGCCGGTCTTTCCCTACGAGGTGCTGGGCGCCGACGGGCTTCTGGGGCTGGACGTCCTGTCGCGCTTTCGGCTGACGCTGGAGCTGCGCCAGCGCCGGGTCATGCTGGCGCCCTCAGGTCCCGACGTGGTCGAGCGCGGCATCGCCTTCGGCGTGGCCAGCCGGATGCGCAGCAATATCACCGACACGCGCAGCGGCCGCTTCGGCCAGCTGATCCTGACCAATGTCCAGGTCGAGGGCGTGCCGGCCATGGCCTTCGTCGACAGCGGCGCCCAGTATTCGATCGCCAACCTCGCCCTGATGCGCGCCATCGACGCGCGGATCGGCCCCGCCGCGCGCCAGTCCATCCGGGTCTATGGCGTCATCGGACAGTCGCTGATGGTCGACAGCGGCGCCGTCTCCAGCCTGCGGGTGGCGCGCCGGGAACTGGGCGCCACGCCCCTGCTGTTCGGCGACCTGCACGCCTTTCAGGTTCTCGGCCTGATCGAACGACCGGCCCTGCTGCTGGGAGCCGACATCCTGACCCGGTTCAGCCGCATCACCCTGGACTACGGCCAATCGCGCATGTCTTTCGGCGGCCTGTTCAGACGTCCGCCGCCGCTCCAGACGCCTCCGGGCGTCAGATCGCCCTGACAGCGCCCCCGTCCACCCGGATCAGCGAGCCGGTGACATAGCCGGCCAGGGGGCTGGCCAGGAAGGCGGCGACGGCGCCGAACTCCTCGGTCGTGCCGATGCGGCCGGCGGGGATGGACTTGACCGATTCGGCGCGGGCCTCGGCGGGTTCGACCCCGGTGGCGGCGGCGCGGGCGGCGTCCAGACGCTCGATGCGCGGGGTGTCGATCCGCCCGGGCAGCAGGGTGTTGACCGTCACGCCGTTGGCCGCGACCTCGCCCGCCAGGGTCTTGGCCCAGGCCGCCACCGAGGCGCGCAGGGTGTTGGACACGCCCAAGCTGGCCGCCGGCTCGATCACGGTCACGGAGGCGACGTTCAGAATCCGCCCCCAGCCCATGGCCCGCATCCCCGGCAGCACCCGGTCCGTCAGACGAAAGACCGACAGCACCATGGACTCGAAATGATCGCGCCAGACCGAGGGATCCAGCCCGTTCACGCCCGACGGCGGCGGCCCGCCGGTGTTGTTCAGCAGAATCTCGATCGGCCCGCCCAAGGCCGCCTCGGCGACGTCCACCGCCTTCAGCAGTCCCTCATGATCGGCCAGATCGGCGGGGGCGATCACCGCCTTGCCCGGCCCCATGGCGTTCAACTCGTCGGCCACGGCCTGCAGCTTGGCCGCATCGCGCGACAGCAGGGCCACATGCGCCCCCTCGGCCACCAGAGCCCTCGCCACAGCCCGCCCCAGGCCGCTGGAGCCGCCGCAGATCAGGGCGCGCTTGCCGGTGAGATGAAGGTCCATGGCATGATCCGGTATCATTGAAAGGTGAGACTACGGATATGGTCACGCAGAATGCAAAATGCGATGCGCCAGCGTTCTCATCTTCGTCCGCCGCCTTCCATCTTCACGCCTCCTCGAAAGAAGCCCCAGGTGAAAACCTCCATATTGTTCGCTGCCGCCGTGCTGACCGCCAACGGCGCCGTGGCGCAGGATTTCATTCCCCCGACCTGGGCGACGCCGCCGGATGGAGACCTAGCGAGCGACCTCTTCCCCGGCTTTGCAGGCTTTCTCGGCGTCGATGGCCACGCGACCGTGACGTGCCGCGTCTCCGAGGATGGCCCTCCATTTCGTTGTCGAATAATGGAGGAAATGCCCGCCGGCCTGGGTTTTGGGGCCGCCGCGCGCTTGGTCGTCGCCAGCGGCCAAATCCGCGCAGCACGCCGGAAGGGAGGCATTATCCCGGCGACCATCCAAACCACCGTGCGCTTCGTCCACCCCGAAGTCCCGACTTTCGGCGGATGGACCGGGCCGGAGCCGTCCGCCCAGAGGTTGGCTCTGGCGAAAGCGCTGCTGGCGAGCGGAAAGAAGAACACCAAGTACCTGCCCTCCTATCGCGAAATGATGCTGGACGGCTTGGACACTGACAGAAGGAACGTGGTGCGTGCCTGGCTCGACGAGTTGATGCCGTATGATGAAGCGCAGGAAACCTCGGCGGCGATGACGCAACTCGCGCGCCTGTTCAGCGAAGATGAGCTTCGTAGCCTGCTCGCCGGAGAGGAGGTGGCGCCGCCTTCCGAAGAGGAGCTTCTGGCCGCATGTCCCGACCCGACGCCGAAGCAGCAGACGGCCCTGGACGAGTTGCGGCGTCGCTACTGCGGGCGCTACGGCTGCGACAATTGATCGAACGGCGCGCGCGGACCTTCACCGCGACCGTTTCTGACGACCCAACGAAAACGGCGCGCCCCTTGCGGAGCGCGCCGTGATGCGTTCGGGCTGAGGGCCTGGCCTTAGGCCTGCATGGTCCAGCCTTCGACGCCCATGGCCGCCTGGCGGACGGCTTCGGAGCGGGTCGGGTGGGGGTGGCAGGTGCGGGCGATGTCTTCCGACGAACCGCCGAAGGCCATGGTCATGCAGGCCTCGCCGATCAGCTCGCCGGCTTGCGGGCCGTAGATGTGGACGCCCAGGACCTTGTCGGTCGCGGCGTCGGCCAGGACCTTCACGAAGCCCTCGGTCTCGTGGTTGATCTTGGCGCGGCTGTTGGCGGCGAAGGGGAACTTGCCCTTCTTGAAGGCGACCCCCGCGGCCTTGAGCTGCTCTTCGTTCTTGCCGACCCAGGCCACTTCCGGGCCGGTATAGATGACGCTGGGGACCAGGTCGTAGTCGACGTGACCGGCCTTGCCCGCGATGGTCTCGATGACCGCCACGGCGTCTTCCTCGGCCTTGTGCGCCAGCATCGGGCCATAGGTGACGTCGCCGATGACCCAGACGCCCGGCGCCGCGGTCTTGAAGTGGTCGTTCGGGATGACGCCGCGCTTGTCGGTCTCGACGCCGACCGTCTCCAGGCCCAGGCCGGCGGTGTAGGGACGGCGGCCGATGGCCACCAGAACCACGTCGCCCTTGAGGGTCTCAGCGGCGCCGCCGGCCGAAGGCTCCAGCGTCAGCTCGACGCCGTCCTTGGTCGAGGCCGCGCCGGTCACCTTGGTGCCCATGCGGAAGGTCATGCCCTGCTTGGTCAGGCCGCGCTGGAAGGCGGTGGCGACCTCGGCGTCCATGCCGGCGCCGACCTTGTCGAGGAACTCGACCACGGTGACTTGCGCGCCCAGGCGGCGCCAGACCGAGCCCAGCTCCAGGCCGATGACGCCCGCGCCGATGACGATCAGGTGTTTCGGAACCTTGGGCAGGAAGAGGGCGCCGGTCGAGTCGATGACCTTGCCCTCCTCGAAGGCGACGCCCGGCAGCGGGGTCGGCTCGGAGCCGGTGGCGATGATGATGTTCTTGGCGTCGTAGATCGTCTTGGCGCCGTCGGCGGCCTCGACCTCGACCTTGTTCGGCCCGGCGATGCGGCCGCGGCCCTTCAGCCAGACGACCTTGTTCTTCTTCATCAGGAATTCGATGCCCTTGGTCAGGGCTTCGACGCTGTCGTCCTTGGCCTTGTGCATCTGGCCCAGGTTCAGCTTGGGCTTCACCTCGATGCCGATGCTGGCGAATTCGGTGTTGGCGGCCTCGTACAGCTCCGAGGCGTGCAGCAGGGCCTTGGACGGCATGCAGCCGACGTTCAGGCAGGTGCCGCCGAGAGTGGCGCGCATTTCGACGATGGCGACCTTCATCCCCAGCTGGCCGGCGCGAATGGCGGCGTTATAGCCGCCCGGCCCGCCCCCGATGATCACCACGTCGTAGGTCTGGGAAGCGGCGTCGGCCATATGGTCCTCTGATCGTTCAGGCGCTGGGAAGGGAGCGGCGCGGACACTAGCGCCGGCCCCGGCGGGGTCAACCGCCACGGTCCATATAGGCCGCGACGGCGGCGGGGGCCATGCCGATCAAAGTCAAAGGGAAGGGCAGGACCGGGGCCTGAAATGCGAAACGGGGCCCGACCTTGCGGCCGGACCCCGTTTTCCCAGTCTCGACTGGAGCGGGCGAAGAGATTCGAACTCTCGACCCCAACCTTGGCAAGGTTGTGCTCTACCACTGAGCTACGCCCGCATTCCCGTGGGAGCGGTGTGCTGCTCCCCGTCGAGGAGGGGCGTATAGCGGACCTTTCTCGGCCCGCGCAACCCCCCTTTTTCGTTTTCTTTCAATCGGCCCGATCTTTTTCCGATAGCCCTGAAACCTCAAACGAAAACGGCCCCCAGGCCACCCCGAGGGCGCCCCGAGGGCCGATCTTTCGCGCTTGTTGCGCTCAAGCCGCGCGCGACCGCGTCGCGAGCGTTAGCGCCCTTCGCCGCGCTATCAGCGCGGCGCCAGCCTGATGGCCCCGTCCAAACGGATGCACTCGCCGTTGATGTAGACGTTCTCGGCTAGGTGCAGCGCCAGAGACGCATAGTCGGCCGGGGTGCCCAGGCGGCTGGGGAAGGGAATGGCGGCGGCCAGGCTGTCCTGAACCTTCTGGTCCATGCCGGCCATCATCGGCGTCCACATGATGCCGGGCAGGATGGTGTTCACGCGAACCCCGTCCTGGGCCAGATCGCGCGCGATCGGCAGGGTCATGGCGTAGACGCCGCCCTTGGACGCCGCATAGGCGGCTTGGCCGATCTGGCCGTCCTGGGCCGCGACGCTGGCGGTGTTGACGATCAGGCCGCGCTCCCCGTCGGCCATCGGCTCGGTCTGGACCATGCCCAGGGCCGACTGCGACAGGACGCGGAAGGTGCCGAACAGGTTGATCGTGACCGTACGCTCGAAGGACGCCATGTCGTGCGAGCGGATCTCGCCGGTGTCGCGCTTGCGGCTGACGGTCTTTTGCCCGGTGGCGATGCCGGCGCAGTTGACGGTCAGGCGCTCCTGGCCGTGGGCGGCGCGGGCCTTGACGAAGCCGGCGGCGACGCTCTCGTCCGAGGTCACGTCGACCTTGCAGAAGACGCCGCCGATTTCCTGGGCGATGACCTCGCCGCGCTCCTCGTTCAGGTCGAACAGGGCGACCTTGACGCCCTTGGCCGCCAGCGCCCGCGCCGTGCCCTCGCCTAGGCCCGACGCCCCGCCCGTCACCACCGCCGCAATCGAACCGTCGAGTTTCATGAGGATCGTCCCTATATTCTTTGAACCGAGTGTCTGTGCGAGGATTTAGCGGCCATGACCGCCAAAGCCAAACCGGCGTCTGCCGAATCCATGGCCGACGCCATCGATCCTGAAAGGGCGTTGGTCCCCACGGTGCAGAGGGTCAATGAAATGCGCGTCAGCAAGGGCTTCTGGCCCAAGATCCGGCGCACCGCCGCCCGCATCCCCTTCGCCGATCAGGCCCTGGCCGCCTGGTACGCGACGCAAGACCCCCAGACGCCGATCGCGGCCAAGGGGATCATGCTGGGGGCGCTGGCCTATTTCGTCATGCCCATCGACGCCATTCCCGACGTCTTCGCCGGGATCGGCTTCACCGACGACGCGGCGGTGATCGCCGCCGTGCTGGCCACCCTCGGCGCCCATGTGAAGCGCAAGCACCGCGAACAGGCCGAGGCGGCGCTGAAACGGGTGCGCGACGACGCCGAGGCCTAACTCCTGTTCAAGGGCTTGGCCCGCCACCAGCCGGTGACCGAATAGCGCGGGCCGCCCGCGAAGGGCGCGACCGTCGAGACCGCGTGCATCTGCGGCACGGTGAAGACGTTCAGGGCGCCGAAGCTGGGCGTGAAGGTCTCGGTGATCTCGCCGCCCTCGTCGAGGAACTGCAGCAGGCCGCCCCACTCTGCCCGCCAGCCCGGCGACAGGTTCAGCACATAGGCGTAGAGCCGCTCGGTCTTCGCATTGGCGTCGCTGTGCCGGTTGAGGAAATGCCCCGGCAGGTAGCGGGTCACCTGGCCGTCGGAAAAGGCGATGCGGTCGTCGCCGGTCAGGCGGCGGGCGAAGTCCAGAAAGGCCTCGGTGTTAAACAGGTCCAGCAGGTCGAACAGGATCTGCGGCGTCGCCATGCCCGCCTCGCGCGCCGGGCCCAGCCGCAGCCGGTCGAACAGGAACTGCAAGCCCTCGGTCGCCCCGGCGTAGGCCTGCTGCGTCACATGGGCCTGATCCTCCGGCGAGGACGCCTCCAGCGTCGCCACGGGAATGTCCGCGCCCAGAGGATTGAGGAAGGTGCGGACCCAGGCCTGATCCGGCGCCGTCACAGCGGCGTGCAGGGCCTCGGCCCCGGCGCCGAACAGGCCGGGCACGCGGCTGCGGCCGGTGCGGGCCAAGCGTTCGGCAGCGGCGGCGAAATCCGTCTCGCCGACCGCCAAATTCAGCACGGGAGTCAGGGGCGCGCTCATGCGTCGGTCGTCACGACGATCTTGCCCATGGCCCGACGGTCGCCCAGGGCCCTGATCGCTTCATGCGCCTCCTCCAGAGGATAGGTGCGGCTGACGCGCGGCTTGATCTTGCCGTCCTTCCACAGCTGCATCAGCTCGGCCATGTTGGCGCCGTGTCCGGCCGGATCGCGCGCCACCGCCGCGCCCCAGAAGACCCCGATCACCGACACCGACTTCAACAGGGTCAGGTTCAGCGGCAGGGATGGAATGCCCGCCGGGAAGCCGACCACCAGATAGCGGCCGTTCCAGTCCATGGCGCGCAGGGCCGGCTCGGCGTAGTCGCCGCCCACCCCGTCGAACACCACGTCGGCGCCGTCGCGGCCCGTGGCCAGCTTCAGCTCTCCCGACAGCGACTTCTGCGCCGCCTTGTCCATCGGTCCCGACGGATAGATCAGGCCGTTGTCGGCCCCCAGCTCCAGGGCGAACTCGACCTTGTCATTGGTCGAGGCGGCGGCGACGACGCGCGCCCCCATGGCCTTGCCCAGCTCGACAGCGGCGGCGCCCACGCCCCCGGCCGCGCCCAGCACCAGCAGGGTCTCGCCAGGCTGCAGCTGGGCCCGATCCTTCAGCGCGTAATAGGAGGTGCCGTAGGTCATCACCAGCGTGGCGGCGTCCTCGAAACTCATGCCGTCGGGCATGGGGATCAGGCTGGCGGCCGGCACCGCCAGACGCTCGACCAGACCGCCCCAGCCGGGCACGGCGATGACGCGGTCGCCCTTGAACACGCCCTTGACGCCCTCGCCCACGGCGTCGACCACGCCCGCCACCTCACCGCCCGGCGAGAAGGGCCGCTCGGGCCTGAACTGGTACTTATCTTCGATAATGAGAGTGTCGGGGTAGTTGATCCCCACCGCCTTGACCTCGATCACCACCTCGCCCGGCTTGGGCGTGGGGTCCATGACCTCCTCGACGACAAGGCTGTCCGGGCCGCCGACGGCCTTGGAGAGGACTGCGCGCATACTGGCTTCTTCCATGATCCCCCGTCGACCATGGCGCCGACGCGTTTGAGAGGCTAATCAGCGCGCGGCCCGATGCAAAGAGGCCGAAGGGACTTTCAGGAGACGACCATGGCGCGACCCGCCCTCATCCTTCACGGCGGCGCCGGCGCCCGGCGCGAGCGCAACTACGACGCCGAGGTCGTACAGATGCGCCGGGTCGTCGAGGCGATGAAGGCGCGGCTGGACGCGGGCGCCTCCGCCGTGGACGTGGCGGTCGAGGCCGTGGTCATGCTCGAAGACTCCGGCCTCTACGTCGCCGGACGCGGCGCCTCGCCCAACCTGGCCGGGGCCTATGAGCTGGACGCCAGCCTCATGGACGGCGCAAGCGGCAAGGCCGGCGCCGTCGCCGCCCTGCAGGGCTTCCGCAACCCGGTCGTCGCCGCGCGCGCCGTGATGGACCGCACCCCCCACGTCATGCTGGCTGGCGAAGGCGCCGCCCTGTTCGCCCATGATCAGGGGCTGGAGCCGATCGGCGACGAGGAGGTCTGGTTCACCCGCGCCGGTCAGGGTGAAGACAACCATCCGCCGGCCCTCAGCCACGGCACCGTCGGCTGCTGCGTTCTGGACAGCCAGGGCCGCCTGGCCGCCGCCACCTCGACGGCGGGCGTGTTCGGCAAGATGCCGGGCCGCGTCGGCGACACCCCCATCCCCGCCGCCGGCACCTGGGCCGACGACTGCGCCGCCGTCTCCTGCACCGGTCAGGGCGAGTATTTCATCCGCATCGCCGCCGCCGCGCGCACCGCCTGGGGCGTGGCCGCCGGTCAGACCCTGGCCCAGGCGTCGCAGGCGACCATCGACCGCATCGGCGGCCTGGGCGGCGACGGCGGCCTGATCGCCCTGGACCGCGAGGGGAACATCGTCGCCCCCTTCAACAGTCAGGGCATGAAGCGCGCCTGGCTGACCACGGACGGCGAAATCGGGGTTCAGGTCTTCGACCAGTAATTCTCCGCCGCTCATCCCCGCGGAGGCGGGGACCCAGTCCGAACCTCACATGCCGGACGTGGGTGAAACCACGACCCATCAGGCCGCTGCACTTGAAGCCAAAGCACTGGGTCCCCGCCTCCGCGGGGATGAGCGGGTTGTGGCTGGGCGCTTCATTACAGCACCGTAAGGTGCGCGGCGGGATTTGACGCTGATAGGGTCTGGTCAACCTGCCCCCGGCGTGGCTGGAGGGCGACCGGAACCTGACGCCCATGAAGACCCGCCTGATCCTGACTGCCTGCGCCTCGGCCCTGCTGCTGGGCCTGCCCGCCGCCGCTTCCGCCGAGGGCGCGCCGCCCGCGACCGTGACCGTCGCCGCGCAGGGCGGCGTCGCGGTGCCGCCGCTGGGCTTTAACAAGCGGGTTCTGGCCAACGGCATGGAGGTCTATTCCGCCCGCGACGCCTCGACCTCGAACGTTACGGTTCAGGTCTGGTACCGCGTCGGTTCCAAGGACGATCCGGCGGGCCGTTCGGGCTTCGCCCACCTGTTCGAACACCTGCTGTTCAAA
Organism: Brevundimonas sp. 01N35; assembly: GCF_056399785.1. Classification (NCBI taxonomy): domain Bacteria; kingdom Pseudomonadati; phylum Pseudomonadota; class Alphaproteobacteria; order Caulobacterales; family Caulobacteraceae; genus Brevundimonas; species Brevundimonas sp. 01N35. The sequence goes on along the minus strand of NZ_JBFTRZ010000006.1, from coordinate 7,263 downwards.
TCGACGAAGAACATGCCGTCGGAGACGTTCGACCGTCTGACCGAGGACGTCGGCGGCATGAACAACGCCTTCACCGCCGACGACGTGACGGCCTATTACGAGGTGGTGCCCGCCAACCACCTGCAGCGCATCCTGTTCGCCGAGGCGGACCGCATGGGCTCGCTGGTGGTGGATCAGGCGACCTTCGTCTCCGAGCGCGACGTGGTGAAGGAGGAATACCGTCAACGCATTCTGGCCAGCCCCTACGGCCGCCTGTTCGGCCTGTTCGCGCCCGAGACCATCTATCAGGATCACCCCTATCGCCGCTCGGGCATCGGCTCGATCGAGGAGTTAAACGCCTCGACCCTGGACGACGTGCTGCGTTTCCACGCCACCTACTACCGGCCCGACAACGCCATGCTGATCGTGGCGGGCAACTTCGATCAGGCTCAGTTGGACGCCTGGGTCGATCAGTATTTCGCCCCGCTGCAGCGCCCGGCCACGCCCATGCCGGTCAATAACGTCAAGGAGCCGGAGCCGACCGGCCCGCGCGCCGCGACCTACTACGCGCCCAATGTGCCGCTGCCCGCCGTGGTGCTGGCCTGGAACACGATCGCTTACAAGGACGCCGACCGCGCCGCCCTGACCGTGCTGGACGGGGTGCTGTCGACCGGCGAATCCAGCCGCCTTTACCGCTCGCTGGTCTATGAGCAGCAGATCGCCGCCTCGATCGGCTCCAACCCCGACTTCGCCCAGCAGGCTGGCAATCTGACCGCCTACGCCATCATGGCCGACGGCCAGTCGCCCGAGGCCGGCCAGGAGGCCCTGGAGGCCGAGATCGCCCGCCTGCGCGACGAACCGATCACCGCCGCCGAACTGAACGAGGCCAAGAACGAGCTGGTCGCCAACGCGCTGCGCGGCCGCGAGACGGTGGATGACCGCGCCACCACGCTCGGCATGGCCCTGATCATGACCGGCGACGCGACCGCCGCCGACCGTGAGATCGCCGAGATTCAGGCCGTCACCGCCGCCGACGTGCAACGGGTGGCCCGCCGCTATCTGACGCCGCAGCGCCAGATCACCATCACCTACCTGCCCGCCGACGAGGAACACCCGGCCAGCGTGCAGAAGATGAACGTCGGCGCCCCCGTCACCGTGGCCGAACTGGCCCCCGCCGGTCCGGTCGCCGTCCTGCTGCCGGAAGCCCAGCGCGCCCGCTTGCCCCAGCCCGGCGCCGAGGTGGCCCCCGCCACGCCGGCCGTCGCCGACTTCCGTCTCGACAACGGGATGCGGGTGCTGGTCGCCCCGACGGACGGTCTGCCTCTGGTCTCGGCCCGCCTGAACTTCAACGCCGGCTCAGCCAACGACCCCGTCGGCAAGCCCGGCGTCGCCGCCATGACCGCCGCCCTGCTGACGCAGGGCACGGCCACCAAATCCGCCCCCGAGATCGCCACCGCCATCGAACAGCTGGGGGCCAACGTCGGCGCGGGCTCGGGCGCGGACTTCACCAATGTCTACGCCAATGCGCCCAAGGACGTCTTCGCCCGGTCGCTGACCCTGATGGCCGATCTGGTGCGCCACCCGGCCTTCGCCGCCGAGGAGCTGGAGCGCCAGCAGTCGCAGACCCTGGACGGCCTGCGCGTGGCCCTCAGCCAGCCCGGCTCGATCGCCTCGCAATCGGTCGGCCGCGTCATCTACGGCGCCGCCCCGTACGGCGCGCCCGGCGGCGGCACCCTGACCAGCGTCCCCGCCATCACGCGCGAGGACGTGGCCGCCTTCCACGCCGCCCGTTATCGCCCGTCGCAGGCCACGATCGTCTTCTCGGGCGCCGTGACCCCGGCCGAGGCCCGCGCGTTGGCCCAGGCCGCCTTCGGCGACTGGCGCGATCCGGCCCAGCCCGGGCCGGCTCCGGTCGCCAAGGCCGGCCAGACCCTGCCGACGCGCGTCGTCGTCATCGACCAGCCGGGCGCGGGCCAGGCCGCCGTCATCGCCGCCATTCGCGGCATCAAGCGCACCGACGCCGACTACTTCCCCCTGACCCTGGGCAACACCCTGCTGGGCGGCGGCTTCTCCTCGCGGCTGAACCAGGAGATCCGCATCAAGCGCGGCCTCAGCTACGGCGCCCGCTCCTCGGTCGGCGCCCAGCAGGACGTCGGCGTCTTCACCGCCTCGACGCAGACCAAGAACGAGACGGCGACCGAGGTGGCCGACCTGATCCTGGCCGAGGTCGGCAAGCTGGGCACGACCCAGGCGACCGAGGCCGAACTGGCCCCGCGCCGCGCCACCCTGATCGGCGGCTTCGGCCGCTCGCTGGAGACGGTGGACGGTCTGGGCGGTCTGGTCGCCAACCTGGCGCTCTACGACCTGCCGATGAGCGATCTGGCCGACTATGCCGGGCGCGTTCGTTCGGTCACGCCGCAACAGGTCGAGGCGGCCTTCGCCGGACACCTGCCGACCGACCGCGCCAGCCTGGTCATCGTCGGCGATGCGTCGAAATTCATCGACGGCCTGCGGGCGAAATATCCGAACGTCGAGGTCGTTCCGCTGACCGCGCTGAACCTGGACAGCGCCACGCTGAAGTAGGGCGCTACGACAACGGTCCCGGATAGCGGCTGCGCCGCTTCCGGGATGGCCGGCGGAGCGTCAGGTCGTCAGACAGACCACCTGGGCCACCCGCAGGTCGCGCCGCAGACGATCTGCGACCTGGCCGTAATTCTCGGTCGTCACAGCCTCGCCCAGCGCCTTCTCGTCGGCGCGCTGCTCGCCCCGGATGGCGGGGGCGAAGGTGTCGGGCGCCGTGGTGTAGATCAGGCCCCGGCGCGGCGCCTCGGCGATGGTCACGCCCAGCACCCGGCCGCGGCCGTCGAGAACCGGCGCCCCGGACAGGCCCGACAGCGTCCCCTTCAGGCCCTTGGTGCGCCCGGCCTCGGCCCAGGCCAGCACCGGCTCGTCACGCTCGCCCCGTCCCCGTATCTTCAGCGTCTCGCGGCCCAGCAGGCGCGACGCCACCTCGCCCGGCTCGCCCTGGGGAAAGCCCGGATGGAAGGCGCGTTGGCCCTTGCGCAGCGGCGTCTGCGTCGCGATCGGCAAGGCGGGGGGGCCGCCCTCAGTCAGCAGCACGGCCACGTCGGCGCGCTCGGCCAGGCGCACGTCGGCGGCCAGGGCGCGCCCGCCGCCGATCACCAGCGCCGGGCGGCGGCAGCCTTCGACCACGTGCCGGGCCGTGACCCAGCGCCCCTCTCCGGCGATGGAAAAGGCCGTGCCGGACGAGGGCTGGAAGGGAAGGTCGGGGGCGATGACGGTGACCGAAGGATCGAACGGCGTCACCGGTCCCAGCAGAGGGCCGTGCGCCTCGTCGCCCTCGGGCGCATGAGGGGCGTCGGCCTTTTCGCGTCGCCCCAGCGACACGATCAAAATCGCCCCGACCACCGCCGCATAGATGGTCCAGTCAGGAAGATGGGGAAAGCGCATCGCCGCGCCGTCTCAGCCCGTCAGGGCGGCGGCGAGGATCAGGGCCGTGGCCAGTTTGGCGCCCGCCAGCACCACGGCGGCGGCGATCTCGCCCTTCTCGATCCGTTGCGGCAGACCGGTCAGCAGCAGGTCGACGACGCGGAAGGCCAGCAGCTGCAGCACCACCGTCGCCACGCCCCAGATGGCGATGTCGCGGATCGAGGTCGAGACCGACAGGGAGGTCGCCAGCGGAATGGCCAGACCGACCAGCACGCCGGAAAACGCGACGGCGGCGGCGGCGTTGCCCTGACGGATCAGGGCGACCTCGCGCCACGGCGTCAGCAAGGCATAGACGGTCGCCCCCATGGCCAGCAGACCGAAGGTCACCAGCAGATGCAGCACCAGGATGGGAAAGCCGGTGGCGAAGGCCTGAACCTCGGGACTCGACAGGACGCTGGGCAGAGACGACGAGTCCATGATGTGCGAGCCCGCAGCCTCCAGCTGAAAACGGAACGAAAGCAAAACACCCATGCCCAAGCCCGCACGGCGGCGCTAGAGCAATGCAGCCACACTCACGAGAGAAAACAGCGTTCGTCCGCCACGAGCGACGTCAGGCCGCCGCTGCGTCGTCCGTTCCGGCTTCCGCCCGCTCGGCCTTGATCCGGGCGCTGGCCCTCTGCTTCTCGCTCTCGGACTTCAGCTGGCCGCAGGCGGCCAGGATGTCGCGGCCGCGCGGGGTGCGGATAGGCGAGGCGTAGCCGGCCTTGTTCAGAATGGCGGCGAAGCGTTCGATCGTCTTCCAGTCCGAGCATTCGTAGTCGGTGCCGGGCCAGGGGTTGAACGGGATCAGGTTGACCTTGGACGGGATGCCCTCGATCAGCTTGACCAGGGCGCGGGCCTCGTCCGGGCTGTCGTTGACGCCCTTCAGCATGACGTATTCGAACGTCACCCGGCGGGCGTTGGCCAGGCCCGGATAGGCGCGGATGCCGGCCATCAGTTGGTCCAGCGGATACTTCTTGTTCAGCGGCACCAGGACATCGCGCAGGGCGTCGTTGGTGGCGTGCAGGCTGATCGCCAGCATGGCCGCCGTGCGGTCGCCCAGAGCTTGAAGCTGCGGCACGACGCCCGAGGTCGAGACCGTGATGCGGCGGCGCGACAGGGCGATGCCCTCGTTGTCCGAAATGATGTCGATGGCGTCGGCGACGTGCTCCAGATTGTAGAGCGGCTCGCCCATGCCCATGAAGACGATGTTGGACAGGCGGCGGTCTTCCTTGGGCGACGGCCATTCGTCCAGATCGTCGCGGGCCACCTGCACCTGGGCCACGATCTCGGCCGTGGTCAGGTTGCGGACCAGCTTCTGCGTGCCGGTGTGACAGAAGGTGCAGTTCAGGGTGCAGCCGACCTGGGACGAGACGCACAGGGCGCCGGCCCGGCCCACGTCAGGAATATAGACGGCCTCGACCTCGATGCCCGGCGCGGTGCGGATCAGGTATTTGCGGGTGCCGTCCTTGGACACCTGACGCTCGACGATCTCGGGGCGGGCCAGGGTGAAGGCCTCGGCCAGGGCCGCGCGGGTCTCCTTGCCGATGTCGCTCATCAGGGCGAAGTCGGTGACGCCGTAGTGGTGGATCCAGCGCCACACCTGGGTGGCGCGCATCTTGGCCTTCTCGGGCGGACAGATGTTCGCTTCGATCAACGCGTTGCGCAGCCCCTCGCGCGTCAGACCGCTGAGGTTGACGGGGGCTTTAACCGGGGCGGAAGCGCGCGAAAGATCGAGCGTGATGCTCAAGGCTGGATATCCTGCGGCGGGGGTGAAGCGGCGGCGTCTAGCACAAATGGGGGGCCTTGTCGCGCCCGGCCAGCCCCGCGGGCTTGAACCCCGAGCTCCCAGCCGCTAGAGGGGCCGCGTTGGGGAGTAGCTTCCGGCGTCGTTCAGCCGGGATCGCGTCAACACACTTGCTCCGGCACGGGGCATGGCGCGATCAGCGGATCACATCCGCCTAGCGAGACCAGCACGTTCCGGGGGCCGAGCCGGCCTGCGCCCGGACGTGCTGTCACGCGCCCGGCTGAGTATTGATCCATGACCCCCGTCGCCATCGCCATCCTGTCCCTCAGCATGTCGGCCGACGCCTTTGCCGCCGCCATCGGCCGGGGGGCCGTGCACCGCCCCACCCTGCCCCAGGCCCTGCGCTCGGGCCTGGTGTTCGGCGTGGTCGAGGCCATCACCCCCCTGATCGGCTTCGGCCTGGGCATCGCCGCCGCCAGCTTCGTCGCCGCCATCGACCACTGGATCGCCTTCGGCCTGCTGGGCGCGGTCGGCGGCAAGATGATCTGGGAGGCGCTGAAGCGCGAGGACGAGGCTGAAGAGGAAGCCGAGACCAGGAAGGCCGTCTCGCGCGGCGTGATCGCCCTGGTCGCCACCGCCGTCGGCACCTCGATCGACGCGGGCGCGGTCGGCGTCGGCCTGGCGCTGCTGGGCGAAAACATCTGGCTGATCGCCGCCTGCATCGGCGCGACCACCTTCACCCTGGCCACCCTCGGCCTGCTGATCGGCAAGGCGGCGGGCACGCGACTGGGCAAGATCGTCGAACTGATCGGCGGGATCGCCCTGATCGCGCTGGGCCTCAAGATCCTGCTGGAGCATCTGGGCGTGCTGGCGTTCTGAAAGGCGTCTTGCATCGTCGGCGCGACTGACGGAACGTCCGCCGACGCCTGACCGTTACGCCGTCAGTCGCAAGGAGACTCCGTCATGCGCACCGCGCTCGTCCTCGCCGCCCTCGTCGCCCCCCTCGCCCTCGCCGCCTGCGCCTCGGGCAGGCCTCTCCCCACCTATCAGCAGGACCTCGACAGGCTTGAGGCCGACTGCTCGGCGCGCGGCGGCATATTGGCCCCCACGGGCGCCACCACCGGCCGGGCGCAGACCGACTATCTGTGCAAGATCACCGGCGGCGCGTCGCGCCTGCCGAACTACTGAGATCAATCTGACCGAGAAATCCGTGGTGGTTGGAGGCAGCTACCTCCTTAGACCCACATTGAATCATGCAGTAAAGATCGCCGTTTAAGGGCGCATTCCGGCGCATCCCACAATGGCCGCTTGCGACCCATTGCGGACCATCCAACTTCCTCGCATTCTCCCGAGATGGACTCCTTAGCGACAGGACGACCCGCCAAGTCCCCGCTTGCTGCCCTTCGGCAATCCGTGACCGCAATTCTGCTTTTCATGCTCGCGGGACCGATTGCGGGCCTGTTCTTGTTATTCGGCCCCACCGGGACGTTGGTTGCCTTGTTCCTCGGTGCGACCCCCTTCGTTTATGTGGCGGGTCTCGTGCCTGCTGCGATCACGGGCGTCGTCGCCGCAGTGACGGCGCTATCCGGTCGGATATGGTTGTATATCCTGGCAACCGTAACATCAGGCGGACTCAGCACGGTAAGTATCCTAGCGGACGGGCAGACCGGCTACTTTATTTGGAAGCTCGCCGTTACTGGTATGGTGGCGGCCGCTATTTGTGCAGTCATATGCATCCCAATATTCAGTTTTAGGATGAACCTCCCCCAATCATGGATTCATCTATTTAAAGCCTTGGACCCAGTTCATGCTCTGCTGGTCGCACTAGGCGCTGCATGCTCATTTCTTTTGGCTTGCATTATGGCGATGATCTTCGGCTAGGCGGCCAAGGTCTGCTTTCCACGGTGGGCTCAACCGGTGAACGCAACACGCTAACTTTTCTTCGGAGATGGAGCGTGGGCGATGAAGCAGCGGCGGCGGATCTATTACTCGGCGGCCCAGCGGGCTGAAATCTGGGATCGCTGGAAGGCGGGCGAGTCGATGAGTTC